>CBFGPJ010000001.1:0-31227 GCA_965650615.1 uncultured Fluviicola sp.
TTTTACAACCAGGCATTGAAATTATTGGAGAAAGCGAAACAACATGCACTAAAGATCCAATCAACGATTTTGCACCTGGAAATCCTGGATTTTGAGAAATTCATCGAATCGCAGCACATCACACGCAGCGTATCTTCCCGTGCAGATGAACTGACAGCTGAAAGCAGGGCCTTGAGTAAACATGTACAAGGAAGCATCCAGTTTTCAAATTTATCCTTGCAACTCTATGCCCTGAATGTGAAAGTGGGATTTGTGCGGGATGAAAAAGACTACCGTTTCGTCAAGGAATTCTTTGCCAAGCGTTTGCCCGAGTACCAGATTTCAGAACTCAGTTTCGAAGAAAAAATGCACTTGTACAATGCCTATGTGTGGTACCATTACATCACCCAGGAATTCTTAATGTGCTTCAAATACGCCAGTTTGTGGGTGAAATTATTCGAAGATCATGAACATGTAAAGGACCATTACCGCGAAATGTACCTGAAAGGCTTATACAATTTGCAGAATGCGCTGTTCAATTTGAGAAATCACAAACGCTTGCTCGAATCCATTGAAAAACTGGAAAGTGCGGACCTGGGAGACCGTGAGAATGAGAATATCGCTTTACTTCACCGGATGTATTGGCTTACTGCGAAGATCAATTATTATTATCTGTGCGGGACTTTTTCAGAAGGACTTGAGATCGTTCCGAAAGTGGAGCAATTTATTTCCGATCACGAAGACCGTCTGGACAACCACCGCATTATGATCCTGTATTATAAAGTAGCTTGTTTGTACTTCGGTAACGGGGATAACAAAATGGCGATCAAATATTTGAACCGGATCATTCAATTGAAGGACGTTTCCCTTCGGGAAGATATTCAGGCTTTTGCACGGATCCTGAACCTGATCGCACATTTTGAATTGGGCACAGACGACCATTTATTGGATTACCAGATCAAATCGGTTTACCGTTTCCTTCGCAACATGGGGGATTTGCACGGAGTACAGCAGGAAATTCTGAACTTCCTGCGCCAGCTCCCTTTCGCAGATGATCGCTCGCTAATGCGTGCGTTCCGCATTCTTCATGGAAAACTGGTGAAATTATCCAAACTTCCTTACGAAAAACGGCCATTCCTATACCTGGATATTATCTCATGGCTGGAGTGTAAGATCGAAAAACGAACCGTTCAGGAAGTCATTCGCGGTAAATTCCTGTTGGAACAGGAAACAGGTCAAAGCGTCTATTTCCCTGAATAGGAAAGGAAATCAGAAGAATTGAATTTTCAGGAACGAACAAAATGACGAAAAATTAAGCAAAAAATACAGCGCAAACTTGTCAGTTTGAAAATAAGTTGTACTTTTGATTACATATTCGTCAGATATATGTTTAAATAATCAACATTGATGACAGGATTAAAAGTAGGTGATCGAATGCCTGATTTTCAGGGAAAAGATCAAAATGGAAAAGAAATTACGAATCGCGATTTTACCAATAAAAAATTAGTGATCTATTTCTATCCGAAAGACAATACACCGGCTTGTACGAACCAGGCATGCAGTTTAAGGGACTCGTACGGGAAGTTAAAAAAAGCGGGGTATTCCATTTTGGGAGTAAGTATGGATACGGAAAAAGCACACACGCGGTTTATTGAAAAGTTTAGCTTACCTTTTCCATTGGTCGCAGATACCGAACGGAAAATGATCGATGCATTTAAAGTTTGGGGCTTGAAAAAATTTATGGGGCGTGAATACGATGGAATCCACCGGACCACGTTTATCGTAAATGAAAAGGGGATTATTACACATATAATAGAGAAACCAAAAACAAAAATTCACGGTGAGGAGATCTTAAATTTAGAATGATCCGAACATCGTAAGTAGTTTACGACCTACTGGTCATACATTTGCAGAAACGATAACAAAACGATTTAAAATTAAGCGATATGGCAGTTAAAGAAATCAACCCGGAAAAATTGAAAGCACTTCAGCTAACAATGGAAAAGTTAGACAAGACTTTCGGAAAAGGATCTGTAATGAAATTGGGAGACAATGCAATTGAAGAGGTGGAAGTGATTCCTTCCGGTTCAATTACCCTGGACTTGGCCCTTGGAGTAAACGGTTACCCAAAAGGACGAATCGTTGAAATTTACGGTCCTGAATCATCAGGAAAAACAACCCTGGCAATTCATGCAATTGCAGAAGTGCAAAGACAAGGTGGAATTGCTGCGATTGTGGATGCAGAGCATGCGTTTGACCAGTTTTACGCTCAAAAATTGGGTGTAGACATTGACAACTTATTAATCTCTCAACCGGATAATGGTGAACAGGCATTGGAAATTGCGGATAGTTTGATCCGTTCCGGAGCAGTGGACCTATTAGTAATTGACTCGGTTGCAGCATTGACGCCAAAAGCAGAGATCGAAGGGGAAATGGGTGATTCTCAAATGGGATTACAGGCTCGTTTGATGTCCAAAGCACTTCGTAAGCTGACAGGTTCGATCAACAAAGCAAAATGCTGTTGTATTTTCATCAACCAGTTGCGCGATAAGATCGGTGTGATGTTCGGTAACCCTGAAACAACAACAGGAGGAAATGCCTTGAAGTTCTATGCATCGATGCGTATTGATATCCGCAGAGCAAGTCAGATCAAAGAAGGAGAAGACGTAATTGGTAACCGCGTGAAAGTAAAAGTGGTGAAGAACAAAGTAGCTCCTCCGTTCCGTAAAGCTGAGTTCGATATCATGTACGGAGAAGGAATTTCCAAAGTAGGTGAAGTGATCGACTTGGGAGTAGAATTGAACATCCTGAAGAAAAGCGGTTCCTGGTTCTCTTACGGTGAAACACGTTTGGGACAGGGAAGGGATTCCGTAAAAAATATGATTGCCGATAATCCGGAATTAATGGACGAATTAGAAGCAAAAATCAAAGAAGCTCTTGGTGCTACCGGCGCTCCGGTGGTGGTAGACCAGGACTAACTGCATATCGTTTCCAATGAGTCCTGTCCGCTATGGCGGATGGGACTTGTATTGGAAATAAGGAACCACATAGGAGCAGAGGTCACATAGTGTGATGTTTTTGTTATCTATATGGGGTAACTCACTAGAGTTAAAAAACCATTATTTCAATCACCATCTGCCTGAGAGATAATCTGGTTAAGATGTCCTCTCTGTGTTTCTATATGACTACCTCAGGCGATTCCTTCATTGAAGGAGCCTTCGTCTTCAGATGCTTCGCAGCTTCTTGTGGTTAAATTAGTACCTTCTCGACAATATTTCCTTACTTTTGCCCAAACTGAAGCATATGGTATTATCAATGACCGGCTACGGAAAAGCAAGTGGTTCCTTCCAGGGGAAGAAAATTGTTGTGGAAATCCGTTCCTTAAACAGTAAAAGCTTAGATCTGAATATGCGTGCAATTCCATTGTATCGTGAGATTGAATTGGAAAATCGTTCGATTGTTGCCGAATTATTAGACAGGGGTAAAGTGGAATTGTCCATTTCTTTGGAGAATTCAGGTGAAACGAAGAATTACGCGATCAATCGTGATTTGGCACAGGCTTATTACAAAGACATCAAGGAAACAGCCGAGTTATTGGGTGAGCCAGCGGATGACATTTTATCCATGGTCCTCAGAATGCCGGAGATTTACTCCAACGAGAAGGAAGCCCTTTCTGATGAAGAATCCACTTTCGTACAAAGTTTGGTAAGAGAAGCTTGTCAGCATTTGAACGAATTCCGTAAGCAGGAAGGCGATCAGTTGCGCAAAGACTTCGAAGGGAATATTCAGCGCATTGATGAATTACTGGCTGAAGTTCCGAAGTATGAAACGGCGCGCATCGAAGCAGTTCGTGAGCGTATGAAGACCGGATTGGAGAAAATTACGAATATCTCGATCGATCTGAACCGTTTGGAGCAGGAAATCATTTTCTACATTGAAAAGATGGACGTGTCGGAAGAAAAAATGCGTCTTTCCAATCACCTGAACTACTTCCTGGAAACCATGAACATTCCGTTATGTGGGAAGAAATTAGGTTTCATCACACAGGAAATCGGCCGTGAGATCAATACACTTGGAAGCAAATCCTACCACGTGGAAATGCAGAAATTGGTGGTTGAAATGAAAGATCATCTGGAGAAGATCAAAGAACAAGTTTTAAATACCCTGTAAAAATGGCATTTGATTCGAGTGGCGGTAAATGTGTGATCTTTTCAGCTCCTTCAGGTGCGGGAAAAACCACCATTGTTCAATACTTGTTAGGAGAACTTCCGGAACTGTCTTTCTCTATTTCAGCTTGTAGTCGTGATCCGCGCGGAGAGGAAGAACACGGAAAGCACTATTATTTTTTGGGAATCGAAGGATTTAAACAAAGAATTGATGGCGGTGAGTTCATCGAATGGGAAGAGGTATACACGGATAATTTTTATGGGACTCTGGCTTCAGAGTTGGAACGGATCTGGGGAGAAGGGAAAACCGTTATTTTTGATGTAGATGTGGTTGGAGGATTGAACCTGAAAAAGATCATGGGTGACAATGCCCTTGCGATTTTTGTACAGCCTCCTTCTTTTGAAGCATTGGAAAGTCGCTTACGTTTCAGAAGTACGGAAACGGAAGAAAAGATTTCCATGCGTTTGGCAAAAGCACAGATCGAATTGGATCGTGCCCCGGAGTTCGATTACATTCTTTTAAATGATGATTTGAAAAGAGCTTGCAAAGAAGCAAAAGAGATCGTTGACAAATTTATTTCGGAATCATGAGAGTAGGTTTGTATTTCGGAACGTTCAATCCCATTCATGTCGGCCATTTGGTTATTGCGAATTTCATGGCGGAATTCACGGATATTGACCAGGTTTGGTTGGTCGTTACTCCACAAAATCCATTGAAACTCAAATCGTCTTTGTTACCGGATTATCATCGTTTGGCAATTGTCAATGAAGCAATCCAGGACAACATTAATTTGAAGGCATCGGATATTGAATTTAAATTGCCGCAACCGAATTACACGGCGACTACCTTAGCTTACCTGAAAGAGAAATATCCGAAACACGAATTTTCCCTGATTATGGGAGAAGACAACCTGAGAACTTTCCACAAGTGGTATAACCACGAACATCTTCTGGCGAATTACAAATTTTATGTCTATCCGAGGGTATTGACGATCCAGGAGGAAGAGGAAGTTCAGGAAATTGGCCATCATCCGGAAAATGGATTTAAGAATCATCCGAATATCATCATGTGTGAGGATGCACCGGTGATGAAAGTTTCATCGAGTTTCGTACGACATGCCATTAAAGATGGAAAAGATGTTCGTTACCTGCTGACGGATCCTGTTCGCAAGTACATCGATGAAATGAATTTTTACCGCTAAGCCTTATTTACGTTTGAACAATCGTGCAATTTGCTTACGGAAGAAAAACATCAGAATTAAATAAGGTATTGCAATCAGGAACAAAATTCCGGTATTGATCGAAGAACCAAACGAATTTTCATTCAACTCACTTCCCTGCTGCGCCAATAGTTTACATTGCGAACAACCTTGTCCGAAGGCAAAATCAACAACAATTAGTGTAATTGCAAGTAAAAACAAGCGTTTTTTCATGTGACAAAATTACAAACAAAAGGCTTAAGACAGGTCAGTTGGATTGGGATTTAACATATTGGGATTTGGAAAGAATAAAGGGAATTGAAATCCAGGAATTTTTGTGAGTACCCCGATATTGTCGGGATAGTTAAAAGGGTTGCGAACCAGTGTTAGATGGTTAGTGGTCATTCAATTAATTATAAATCTGTAAACGAGTTAGTTAAAAGGTTTACAATTAAGGGTTAATCGGTTGTTTATCAACAAATTGCAAATGATAAACGAGTTAACTAAATGGTTTACAAAGAAAGGACCAATCGATATCAAAGAGTAAACAAGTTAACTAAAAGGTTTACAACTTGGGAATCACAACAAATCCACCAACTCCTTCCGGCTCAACTGCTTCAGTGTACTCACATCCGTATGAACCAAATCTCCAACCAATTCCTGCTTGCGTTTTTGCAATTCCAGTATTTTCTCCTCGATCGTATCCGGAGTAATAAAGCGTACTGCAACCACTTTCTTATCCTGTCCGATCCGATAAGCGCGATCGATTGCCTGGTTCTCTACTGCCGGATTCCACCATGGGTCCATAAGGTAAACGTAATCGGCTTGTGTTAAATTCAATCCCATTCCACCGGCTTTCAAACTGATCAGGAAAACACGGATGTTCTCATCTTCCTGGAAAGCAGTGACAACTTCTTTGCGCTTCCTGGTCTGACCTGTCAGAAGGGAATACGGAATTTTTCGTTCTTCCAATGCCTTTTTGATCAATTCAAGCATTCCTACAAATTGTGAGAATACGAGGATTTTATGGTGTTTTTTTCTGTCTTCGATTTGTTCCAATAATTCCCGGATCTTGGCCGACTGATCACCATAGGAAACTCCATTTTCATTGATCAAAGCCGGAGAGTTACAAATTTGCCGCAACCTGGTCAATCCCGCCAATACATGCATGCTGTGTTGTCCGTCTAAAAAGTCGGGTTCACTCATCAGGTATTCTTTCAATTCTGTTTTGTAAACATCGTAAACGCGTTTCTGCTCATGGTCCATTTCACAGTAGACCACCATTTCCGTTTTTTCGGGAAGCTCCGTTGCAACTTGTTTTTTGGTACGTCTCAACAGGAAAGGATGAATCCGTTTTTGCAGTTCTTTTGCCCGTTGACTGTCCTGGAACTTGTCAATTGGAAGCGCAAAATGATCTTTGAATTGCTTCAATGAACCGAACATTCCGGGATTACAGAAAGAAAGAATGGAATAAATATCCAGGGTATTGTTTTCGATCGGAGTTCCGGTAAGCACAAAACGCTGTTTGGATTGTAACAAGCGAACAGTTTTATAACGTTTGGAATCCGGATTTTTTATGGCCTGACCTTCGTCCAATATGATTGTATCAAATACAAAACCGTTCAAATGACGAATGTCCGAAAGCAACGTTCCATAAGTACTCAGCAAAATATCGTATTCCTCAAAGTGATGAACAGATTTGATTCGCTTGGTTCCATGAAGGTCTAAAACCCGCAAATGTGGGGTAAATTTTGCGATTTCATCTTTCCAATTGAAAACCAAAGAGGTCGGAACTACAATTAAATGAACTCCTTTTTTGGCTTCAACCTTTTTAGAAAGATAGGCCAAGACCTGGATGGTTTTTCCAAGTCCCATGTCATCGGCAAGAATTCCTCCAAAACCGAAATCGTTCAAAAAGTGCAGCCAATGGTATCCTTCCCGTTGATAGTGTCTCAATTCTGTTCGGAATTCTGCAGGTAGTTCAATTTCAGGAATGCGTTCAAAGTGCGTAATCTTTTCCTTCAGATCTGTTATTTGGGTCCGGACTGTGCTGTCGATTTCTTCTGCTTCGAACCATTCGTCGATGAACTGGTAGGATGTTTTTGGAATTCGAATGACATCCTCAACCAACTCACCTTCCTGGAAAAAGGCGGAAAAGCGTTCCAGCCATTGTTGCGGAAGCAAGGCGAGTTGTCCGTCGCCCAATTTCACATAACGTGATTTCTGGATAATGCTGCGTTGGATTTCTTTCAAACGAACACGGTTATCGCCAACTTTAATATGTGCTTTTGTTTCAAACCAATCTATTCCACTGATGATCTGCACGGAAACTTTCATGCTTTTCGGCAGCAATTTCAGTTTGGTCAATTCCTGGAAACCGTGAATTTCCAATTCGGCCTCACTCCAGGATTCAAAGGCATTCAAAAACCAATCGTTTTCTAAAAACTGGCTTTTGTGAAGGTAGAGAAAGTCGCCGCCAAGCTGGTATTCGAAATCCTTATGCAAACGAATAATCTGACCCAAAAAACTCACTTCCAGGTTTTCATCCCGTGGAATTTCAAACGAATTTCCGGTTTGATCAATGGTCAATAACTTGCGTTTGGACAGGATTGGAATTTCCACATTTCCATATTCAATGATCGGAGTGATGTGAATGTAATGTTCGCTATCAGTAAGGTAAATGCGTTTTGCCCGAACAGTTGCCAATTGCGTTTGTTTGATGATCGCCCGAGTTGCCTTTTTGACATAAGAATAATTGATGCTGATGACATTTTCAAGCGGCACCAGGAAACTAGCCTGGAAGTCATCAAATTGCGATTGATGGATGATTAATTTGTTGTGGTTCTTTCTGAAATAACTGAGTGTTCTCAAGTGATTCCAGTTCTTGATCAGGTAAAGATCCTGTCCGCGACGAATGAACAATTCGCTCTTCATTTTCACCTGGTCGAATGCAATTTTGTGATTGTCACAGGTAATAAATCCGGTTATTTCATAAAACTCCTGGTTTTGGATCACATCCAAATGCAAAAGCATCGGTTTATCGTGAATACGGAGTACAAAGTCCGTTTCTTTCGGGGGTTTGGTATTCCAAACTTCGATCACTTCCAACTCCTCAAAAAGAGGTTTAGCGATCCCAATCGATTTCACCACTTTCAGGAAGGTTTCTTCATCATTGGCCAGGTTTCGGTACAGATGATGTTTGGTTCCCAACATCCCCAGCGCGGTATAGGCCTGGATCATGTCAGGTGAAGTTTCCTGTAAAGCCAATTCCAGGGCATTCAATGAGCGAATAGGAGCTTTAATTTTCCCATTTTGAGTTAACCCGCTTTCATTGATTTCAAATTCGAAATGGTTTTCGTTTTCATACGCACGGAATGCGATGTACCGTTTCGGTAAAGGATGATGCAGTTTTTCGGGTGAGAAAGGAACAGGTGCAAGCTTCCGGTGCAACTCATCGATTTTATCCGGGGTTAACCGGATCAGTTCGGGGTTTTTAGAGCTAACCTTTACCTGTTTGTTTTCATATGAAATCTGAAACAGCTCAGTCCATTTTTCTTCGTTCGAAATGCCGTAGGAAAGTGCCACTTCAGCAATGCGTTTTCTTCGGGAAGATTCATCAAAGAAAATCCGGAAATCGGTGTGTTCCATGACGCGGTAAAGTACAATTGCCTGGTGATCACACAATTTTTTACCCTTTCCGCCGCAACTGCAGGCAAGGATAACGTTTTGATTCTCCTGGGCAAGGATCACTTCATGCTCAGCCCGGAATCCGTAATTGCACAAAAAGATCCCTTTGTCGACCGAGAGCTCAACTGCATGGACAGAATTGCCGCTATAATTCAGAACCTGGATTGCTGAAGCTTCTGCGAATTTCAGAAGTGTGCCATAATTCAGTTCATGAAAAGGAGTGTTGCGAAAAACGAATAAATCGTCGCTTTCAGGGTCATCCATTTCACGGGAACTTTGCATCTTGTGAAGGTAGCTAAAATTCAGAAATTTCCGATTAAGAATACCTGCTTTTAACTAGTTATCTCAAGAATAGTTTGATATTTGTACGGGTTGATTTTTCTAAGTAATTTGGAAGTCTTGAAAAAAAAGAGAATAACAAATAGCATTGCGTTTTTATTGATCACATTGGTTACGGTGATCTTTCAATTCAAGCATCTGAACGAAGTTCCTGCGTATACACATACATGGGCACAGAATGACCGTTTGGCATTGGCAAATGGTTTTGTGCGAAATGACCTGAACTTTTTCAAACCCCAGAACTATATTCTCAATCACCAGTTTCCCAAGAATTGGTCGGATCCGAGTTATTCAACGATAACCGCAGTAGAATTTCCAATTCACGATTATGTTCCTGCTGTTTTCATGAAAGCTTTCGGAACGAATGAACCCTGGGTATTTCACGCATACATTCTGATTTACAGTATCGTTGGTCTTTTCTTCCTGTACTTGCTGTCGGAGAAAATTTGCGGCTCCAAAGTAAAAGCTGCTTTGGTCGTGCTTTTTGCGATGACATCACCGATCTATACTTTTTACCAGGGCGGATTTCTGCCAACGATTCCAAGCATTGCAACCACTATTCTGGCACTTTATTGTTATGCACTTTATTTTGAGGGGAATAAGAAAAAATGGTTCCGGTGGGCGGTGTTCTTTTTCACCTTCGCAGCGCTTGCCCGTTTCACTTTTGTCATTCCTTTTTTAGCAGTTCTGGGTTTTGAATTGATCCGCATTTTTCAAAAGAAGTCAAGGTTCTGGCCAAATGTTTTGGCAGTTGGAATCTCCTTCCTGGTCATTTTTGCGGCACAATATTACAATAGCACTATCCGGGCACAATACGGATCGGATTTCCTGAGTGAGTTATTACCTGCTGACAACATGGAAGAAATGAAGATCATCCTCGAACACATGTGGGAAGTGATGGTACTGGCTTATTTTTCGATGAAGCATTATTTCCTGCTTTTCTTGCTGATTGTTTTGGTTTTAATCGCATTCCTGATAAAGGAGCGAAATACATACCGGTCATTTTCAGGTTGGTGGATCATCAGTTTGTTTTGGTTTATCGGCGTATGTTTATTCTGGGTCGCGATGGCCAAGCAGTTCTATTCACACGACTATTATTTCCTGGATACGTTCTACTTACCGATTGTATTATTCGTGGCGTTGTGTTTAGCTGTCCTGCCAAAACCGCAGTGGTATTTCGGGGAAACTGTCATGGCCTTGTTCGTGATCTACTTCGGAATACTGACTTTCAAAGAAACATCCGATTTCCAGAAACAACGCAGGGTTTTTGTTGCCAACGATCATTTTACGGGAACGGTAATGAACTTTGCAGGATCGGATGAGTTCCTGACTAAATCAGGAGTCGGGCGTGAAGATACGATTCTGGTGATCCATGCTTATGGACCGAACATTCCTTTTATCCGGATGAACCGGGTTGGTTTGGCAGTTGTTGGACATGCTCCTGATGACATTGACAGAGGATTGAGTTGGAAATGGGACTATGTAGTGTTCCAGAAGCCTTATTTTGTGGATGAGGTGTACGCGATTTATCCGCACATCCTTGAAAAAGTAGAAACAATTGCTTCGAACGAAAACCTTATCCTGTGTAAACGAAAGACCGATACGATTCCGCAATCCATGATGAAATTTATGGGCGTGAAGAAAGCATACAAAACAATCCGGGTAAATTTTGAAACGAAAAACGGGGATCAGCCTGGAATTCAATATGAAAAAGATCCCGGAAACGATGCAAATCAGGTAGGTCTCGTTGATGAGAACGAAGTGTATGGTTTCGCACAGGATTTTACAAAAAACGTAGGTCCGGATACGAAAGGAAGGATATTGAAAGTAAAAGGAAAATTCCTTCGGAAGAATGAAAATCCAATTTCGCTCATTGTTGCTTATTCGAAAGAAAATGATCTTTCCTATTATCAAACAATAGAATTGAACCCTTTATTCCCGGCGAATGAATGGGCAGAAAAGGAATTTATCATTTTCCTCCCAAAGAGAACTTCTGCGGATGAGAAATTGAGCTTCTACATCCATAATGCTAATAAGAACGTGGTTTTGCTGGATGATCTCGAATTTACGTTTTACAGGAACTAGGCCTTAAACCGCCGGATTGGTGGAATGAATATGGAAACATTTGTAAATAGGATCGTGAGTCATATGGACGAGCATGGGCTGAATTTTCAGACCGCATGCATCGTTGTTCCATCCGAACGGATGATTGCCTATTTACAGCGTGCATTCTATGAATTTTATCAGAAGCCGATCTTGTCGCCGAAAATTATTACAATCGATCGGTGGATCCAGGATATCAACCCCATTCCTGTATTGGATAAAACCAGTTTGCTATTTGAATTGTATGAGTTGTTCAGGAAAGATCCGGTTGAAATCAATGTGGACTCCTTCGATTCTTTTATGGCCTGGGGACAAATCCTCTTAAGTGATTTTGATGAAATAGACCGTTACCTGGTACCGGCCGACCAACTTTTTAAGAACTTACGGGATATTCGTGAAATCGAGAATTGGTCTTTTAATTCGGAAGAGCTGTCAAAAGGCCAGATCCAGTTCATGGCTTTCTGGGATAAATTGAAACCTTATTATTTTGCACTGGAAGAGCGGCTGAAATCAAAATCAGTGACTACCAAGGGAAAGGCTTACCGCTACCTGGCGAATAACATCGATCTGGCTTTCGCAAACGACAAAGATGCCCAATTTGTATTTGCAGGATTCAATGCCCTTTCAGAATCGGAAATCTCCATTATGAAACAGCTCTCCATAATGGGAAGAGCTTCCATTCTGATGGATTCGGACGCATTTTATTTCAACGACGGAATTCACGAGGCCGGGCAATTTCAGCGTGATCTATGCAAAAGATTGGAGTTGAAAACATTGCCGTTTATTGAGAATCATCTGAGCACAAAAGAAATGCACATTCGTGTGGTGGAATGCCCACAATTTACTTCTCAAGCCCAGGTAGTAGGAAGCGAATTGAAAAAACTGAATTCCACCCAGTTGAATGAAACCCTGGTCCTTTTGGCCGATGAAAGTTTATTGAGTTCTATCCTGAAACACCTTCCGGCAGAAATCGGTCAGGCAAATATTACCGTGGGTTTGCCTTTGAGACAAACTTCTTTACGGTCTTGGGTAGACCTGATTTTCCGCTTGCAGGAATCTTTTTTGAGAAGGGGAAACTCGAGCATTTATTACCGCGATTTTATTCAATTTGCGCATCATCCCTTTATTTTGGGAGTGCTTTCGGCAGAAGAAAAAAAGGAAATCCAGGAAATCGAATCCCGGATTATCAATCACAACTGGCATTTTTTGGACCGTAAAAAACTGGATCTGAGTGAGCGATTGTCGGAATTGAATAAGCTGATCTTTGAACCCTGGAAAAACGATTGGTTAAAGGGAATCCAGGTGATTCAGCAATTGAATGAAAAACTGGATCTGTGGCTGGAAGAAAAGAATGAATTGGAACGCGCAATTGTTCGCAGGTTTGCACATGCAACGATTGTTTTGCAAAATATTATGACTACACAATCCCCGCAGATGAGTATTTCGTCCTTCCGGAACCTGTTCAATGGGAACTGGAGCAACGAAACGATTGCTTACTTTGGGAATCCACTCGAAGGTTTGCAGATCATGGGGCTGTTGGAAACACGTGGATTGGATTTCAAGCGTATTTTTGTTTTCGGGTTGAATGAAGGAGCCATGCCACCTCAAAATGCTATCAACACCATTATTCCAATGGATTTGAGAAAGTATTTCGGGTTACCGACCCCGCGTGAAAAACAGGGGTTGTTTGCACACCATTTTTACCGGTTGCTGCATCATGCTGAAGAAATGCTGATTACTTATTCGAGTGCTTCGGAATCGGTGGGATCAAGTGAACCAAGCAGGTACATTCAACAGATCGAATTGGAACTGGCACAGATCAATCCGAATGTTCACGTTCAAAAATCGTTCTATACAGCCGGAAACAAGGAAAAAGTCGGAACTACGCTCATTGAAAAAACAGATGAGATCATTGATCGCATTTATGAAGTTCTGAGCGGAGGAATCAGTTTCTCAATGCTGGACAAATTTATGGGATGTCCGTTGGATTTCTATTATCGTTATGTCCTGCGTTTTGGTGAGGAAAATAAAGTAGAGGAAGACATTGAGAGCAGTACCCTGGGAACGATTATTCACTATGTACTGGAGAATTTGTTTGCACCGTTTATTGATCAGTTCGATGAAAACGGGAGGAAAATTTCAGGAAAAGTAGTAACGGAGGAAGACTTGCTCCGAATGGAAAAAGACGTTCCGCTGCTGGTAAGTAAAAGCTTCGAGTTGCATTTTTCCGAAGACCGGAATTCCTGGCAAACCGGAACAAACCATATCAATTTCGAAGTAGCAAAAGAAATGGTGCAGAACGTACTGCGCAGAGACCGGACTATTTTAAAGGAAAATCCTCAAAAAGCTTTATTTATTCTTGGCCTGGAAAGAAGGTTGGAAACGGTAATCCCGATCAGTGTTTCAGATTCGACAAAGCAAATTGAGGTTCGTCTTTCCGGAATTTGTGACCGGATAGATCAATTTGATGGGGTGCACCGTATCATTGATTACAAATCCGGAAGTGTAAGTCAGGATAAAGTGGAACTGAAGAGAACCGCCAGCCAGGAAAGTTACGAGGAGGCGATTTTAACGAACCGGCGCAAAGGGAGTTCCAATCAGAAACACGTACTGCAATTGTTAATCTATTGCTACCTCTACTACAAGGAAACAGGTATTTTAACCGATCAGGCCGGTATTTTTTCTTTCCGGTCGATTAAGGAAAGCCCGCATTTTTTGAAGTTGCCGGAAGATATTCGAAAAGAGGATATTCCTGAATTCCTGGAGCAAATTTTAAAGCAAACCATTTCGGATATGCTGGACCAGAGTGTTCCGTTCGAGCATAACAAAGATTCGAAATTTTGCGCATATTGCAATTGATTAGGTCCCGGGAAAAGTGTTCGGAGCCTGACTTTGTGAGCATCCCGATAGTTATCGGGATAGTAAATAGGTTTACAGGAACGGCCAGACTCGTTGAAAATGAGTCGATTAGAGTAATTTTATGAACCAGTTAACTAAAAGGTTTACCTGTGGTGTTTAATTCGTTGATTTTCAATGAAAAAACAATGAAATCCCCTTCTTTTTTGTAACATTTGCAGCATCCTGGGATTTAAACCTAAAACTGAAATCATGCAGCTAAAACTTTTCTCACTTATTATTCTTTGTTTTGTACTTCCCGGCTGTCTTGAAAACAAGGCGGAAGTTAAAGGAAAGATGAACCTGCCTCCATACGCGGACCTCATCTTATCAGTAGAAAAACAACGGGTAGCTTTTCAAAAGGAATACCAGGAAGCAGATGAGTCGGATCAAATTGCTATTGAAGAAGAGGCAGCATCTTATCTCCTGGAAAAGATCACACATGATTTTTTCGATCGGTGGTACGGGACCGAATGGGATTTTAACGGAACAACACGTACTCCGAGACAGGGAAAAATAGCGTGTGGTTATTTCATTACGACGGTACTTTCAGATGCCGGATTTAAAATTCCGCGTGTCAAGTGGGCACAGCAGGCTTCCGAATATTACATCACCCGGATGACCAGTGAAGTAACGCGTTTCAGCAATCAAACCCCGGAATACATGAAAAATTATTTCCTCAAAAACACGGATGGATTTTATGTAGTTGGTTTGGATAGTCATGTGGGCTTTGTTTACAAAACAGGAGATGAAGTAACGTTTACTCATGCCAGCTATTACGATCCGAAAATCGGTGTTCAAACAGAGCAACTGGATGGAGATAATCCGTTTGCCAAATCGGCTTACCGGGTTGTTGGCCGGATTTTGAACAGGGAAATGGTCCGGAAATGGATTCTGGGTGAGAGTTGGAAATGATTTTCAGGCATTATTTAATCCTGAAAATCAATGCTACAGTGAGCTATTCGCAATATAGGGGACATGCAACTTGAAAAGGGAAGAAGTTCCTTATTCTGTGAACGAATTAACTAAAAGGTTTACAAATAGGATATGGGACATTGAAGATCAATTATCTGATCATTCCCTCTCCTCATTCCTTAATGCCTCATCAATTCCTTCCAGATCAGCATAGAATTCTTCACCAAACGCTCGAATAAGCGGTTCGCGCAGAAACTTGTACACCGGAACGTCCAATTTTTCACCACAAGCACATGCCGGTTTACAGATATCCCATTCCTCATAATTCAACGCAACTCCCTCGCTCAGTTTCTTTACACGAATAGGGTACAAATGACAGGAAATCGGCTTTTTCCAGGTCGTTTTCCCCGATAAATAAGCTTGTTCGATTGCACATTTGGTAATTCCCTGTTCATCGAAATAAACAAAAGCGCATTCTTTTCCATCAACCAAAGTCGTTGCAGGCTCATTCCATTGATCCATGTAAAAAACACCTGATTCCTGAACGGCTTCAATTCCTTCAGGTCGCATAAACGGAATCACATCATCCAGGATTTCTTCCATGATGTCCACCTCCTCTAAAGTAAGTGGTGCTCCGGCATCGCCTTCAACACAACAAGCACCTTTGCAGGCATTCAGGTCACATACAAATTTGCGGTCGAATACCTCTGTGGAAATTAATTTATCATCTATCGCTACGATCATACTACAAGTTACTTAAAGGAATTGATAAGGTCAATTAAATCATTGAATTGTGCATCAGCCAGGATCAGTTTCGGTTCCGGATGATGCGTCTTTTCAGGGACACAAAACACGGTCATACGGGCAGCTTTTCCTGATATGATCCCATTCAGCGAATCTTCAATGACCAAACAGCGTCTTGGATCTAATCCCAGGTTTTTTGCTGCCGTCAAATATACTGCCGGGTGAGGTTTCCCGAATAATTCGTATTCCGCCGAATGGACGGTTTGGAAGAAATGCCTGATTTGTAAAGTGTCTAAAATACAATCGATCAAAACCTGGTAGGAAGAGGTAGCAAGACCAATTTTCAAACCTTTCGAAGCAAAGAATTCCAGGGATTCAACAACACCGGGTAAAGGAGTTGCACGTTCGGTCAATAATTCGATCATGCGCTGAACGATGGCATGTTCCACATCTTTTGGACTTGCCTCCTGCCATGGAGAAACGTGATACCAATAGGCAGTTACTTCATCAATGCGCAATCCGACAGTGCGTTGAAAATCTTCTTTGGTAAGCGGGCAACCAACACTTCTGAATACATCTTCCATGGCAATTTTCCACAAAGGCTCGGAGTCTGTGAGCACCCCGTCCATATCATAGATAACGCCATCAAAATTGCTTAAGGTCATTTTTTGCTTTCTGTGCTCCTCCGCTGAAGTTTCGGCGAAGACGCTGGTTTAATGATGTACATGTTTCCACCTCCCACGAATTTTTGACGTTCATCCGCTACGTAGATTTTTCCGTTCGGATGCACGGCAATCGCTTCTTTTTGGGTAATCGGAAGAAGTGTTTGATGAGATTCGTATTTCGCCCGGCCATTATCAAACGTATGAATGATCACACGATTGTAAGTCAGGAGATACAGTTTGTCATTCCGGATATCTGCGGAAGTTGCAGCATCTCTGAACCAGTCGCGCTTTCCAAGGACCATGTAGTACTTTTTTTGAGCCTTTTGAATTCCCGGCTTGGTTGAAAGTGTATACACAAAACATTTCCCGTCAAAAGGTTCCGAACGGCATTTGGTGAACAAATACAACGAATCGTTGTAAAAACTCATCGCCTCACAGTCGTAATATTTTTCGGCTAATTTCGGAGGAAAATCTTTTTGTTCGGGATAAGCGAATTCGATAAATCTGGCTTCGACATCCTGGTTATCAAGGACTTTTTTCAGGTTTACTTTCAGGATCTTTAAATCTTTGCGCGTATTGCCGTTGTTTCCAAAATCTCCCAGGTATAAATGACCTTTATGATCTATGGCAATGTCTTCCCAATCGCTATTTTCTGCATTGGTAACATTTACTTTATGACGAATGCTGCCATCCAGGTTCAGCACGAAGATCTTAGGATCGTTGCCACCATCGTTGTGTGCGATCAGGGTACTGTCATTTGCAAAAACCCATCCCGAGATTTCTTTTAAGTCTTTCGGAAGTCGATTCGATTTTTGGACCGTTGCGGCAACAAGAAAAAGTGTTACAAGTATGAGAACAGCTAAGCGCATGGTGCAAAAGTACGAAGAATGTTAGAAACAGGGAATTTGATGAAATAGCTAAATAGGAAGATAGCTACGTAGCTATGTTCAAATATTCCAAAATTCGAAAATTCCAATCTTAATTCAATACTGCTTCCACCCAGGATTTTCCCCACTCAGCTGTTTCAGTCTCAGACCACAATTGCGGGTAAAAAATGCGTTTTTGGAAACGCGGAGGAAGGTATTTCTGCCAGTTTGTACCACCGGTTGCAGCAATATCACCTTTGTCTTTCTGTAAGTAACGAACAGCAGATTTGTAATGCACCAAAGGCCAGTTAATATTGACATTTACATCATTCTGTTTCAAAACATGAATGACCTCGGGTAATTCCTGATCTTCTGCCGGTAAACGCAAATAACACTGCCACAAGTTATCGTTACGCAATTTCTCACCCATTTGAATGAATTCCTCTCTGTAACGGTCCTCAAATTGAGTTAGTGTCAGGGTCTTTTTGCCCGTTTCAATATCCGTTGCTCCTTCTTTCCAGTAAATGTTCTCAAAAAGTTCAGAGATTGGTTCTTTCCCGGTGTATTTTGCACGGTGATCTTTGTGAACCAACTGAAGGAAATCAGTTGAATGAATTTCAATTTTTCGGTATTGTGCGGATTGGAATCCTGAAGCAGGCGCCAAAGCCAATCTGAATTTCAGGAATTGTTCACGTTGCATTCCGTCGACCATGATCTCGAAGCTTTTCGTCAAAGCTTCAAAATAACGATTGATTCGTTGCACATGCTCAACAAAGAAAGTTGCATCTAAATTCTTACGATCTGAAATTTGCTGGAACTCATGAAGACATAGTTTGAAATACAACTCCGTTACCTGATGATACATCAGGAAAACTACTTCATCAGGGAAGTCGGTATATGTTTTTTGCAATGACAACAAGGTGTCTACTTGAACATAATCCCAATAATTCGGCATTCTTGAATACAACAAACTATCCAGGTATGCCACTAAATCCTGACCTTGCGCATCGTATTTCGCTTTAAGAAGAGTAATTCTTTCTAAGATTTCAGGAGTCAATTCCATAGTTATTTCCAGCTTTAGGTAGCAAAGATAGGAGAAAGCAATGTATTAATCATGAACAAAAACGTTAATATTTGAACAATCTATACTTCTATCAATTTGTTGACTAAACATTTAGCCTAAATCGATTTATTATTTTGCTTTTACCAGATCATGCTTTAAGCCAGACCATTCCACCAAATGAAGCTTGATTGATCCTACCGGAATTTTGGCTTTCACCAGGATCGGAATGCGGTTTTCGTCTTTCGTAACCCAAAAACTTAAATCATCCTGTTTTTTGAATACGCGTCCGGTTTGAACCACAGGAGCAAATTTCATACAGTTGAATTTTCCTTTACGGATAGAAATTTTCTCGTCACCCAGGTATTTTACTTTCAAAGGCCAGATCTCATCATCCATGAAGCATTTGAATTCGAACGTGTCACCCGCTTTGGCAGATTTGAAATTCAGGGTTCTTGCATAATAGAAGGAAGAAATCATATCCTGGATTCCGGAAGGAGTATTGAAATCTTTTTCTCCGTTATGTACTTTTTGCTTGTCCTGCTTGAATGCATAATCCTGTGAAAGTTTATAACCACCTTCATTAACACGACGAACGAATTGCCATGGAAAAATTCCTTTTTTGTCGATATAACTTTCGTAAACATCATTCACCTTATAAACTGAATTGAATCCACCAAGCGTTCGGCCGGTTCCTTTGATGTGGTATAATTCTCTTGTTCCGTTTCCTTTTTTACTGGTTTCTTTTACTTCAAGAACAGCTTCACCTGCATCAATAAAACCATAGGTAATGCGGTAACGCAGTTTTTCTCCTGTCTGGAATGAATTGTTTGAAACAGTTGGCAATGCAACTTCCTGCATACTACAAGTCAATCCGACTACTAAAAGGACTGCTGAAGAGATGATCAAACGTGTTTTCATAACTTAATATTCTAATTTATTGAAAAAGGGGGTAACAAACTAAATGCCAAAAATCGGAGTTTTTGATTTTCATAGAAATAATTGATTTCCAGTGAAAAGATACGCTATTTCCGGAAGAATCAAAATACCTGAAATCTGGTATTGAGTGAAAAGCGGGCCTCACTTACTTTTGTACCAAATTTTAGTACCTATGAAAAAAACCGCGATTGGGATATTTGTACTTGCTTCGGTAGCATTTACAGCATGTAAGAAAGATAAAACAGGCGAACCGTCGGCAGATCAATACGCTCAGCAAAAAACGGACATTAAAAAAACGTATGCTGATATGGCTTTTGCCGTGTACAAAGATTCGCATACTTCCGCGGTGACCTTACAAATGGCATGTCATAACTTGGCTGACAACCCGTCTCAAGTAAATCTGGACGCTGCAAAACAAGCGTGGTTGGATGCACGTGAAATTTATGGTTTAACTGAAATTTTCCGTTTCGTTGACGGACCGATTGACAATACGAATGACGGACCTGAAGGCTTGATCAATGCCTGGCCGATGGATGAAAATTATGTAGACTACGTGGTTGGTGAACCAAATGCGGGAATTATCAATGATGTTGTTAATTACCCGGTGATTGATGCTGCTACGATCGTTCAGGCAAATGAATTTGGTGGAGAAACCAAAATTTCTTCAGGATACCATGCGATTGAATTCTTGTTGTGGGGACAAGATTTAAGCTCGTCTACTGCCGGAACAAGACCTTATACGGATTATGTTGTTGGCGGCACAGCATCGAACCAGGTACGCAGAGCGACTTACCTGAAAAGAGTGGCTGACTTGTTAGTCTCTGCTCTGGAGCAGGTTAAGAATGATTGGGACCCGGCAATTACAGGAAGTTATTATTATGCTTTCCAGGCGTTGGATAACTACACGGCTTTACGTAAAATGTTCAATTCGATGCGTGTACTTGCAGGAGATGAATTGGCTGGTGAGCGCATCTATGTTGCTTACGAAAACGAAAACCAGGAAGATGAGCATTCTTGTTTTTCAGACAATACGCACAGAGATATTTATTTGAATGCAATGGCAGTTGAAAACCTGTATAAAGGGAACTATACTTCTCCTTTCGGGAATAACGTAAATGGCTATGCTTTGGAAGATTTGGTAAATACCATTGATGCTGCAAAGAACACAACATTAATTAACCGTTTCTCAGCTACAATGGGATACATTGCTGCGATGTACCAACCATTTGACCAGGCCATTGTTTTACCGGCTGAACGCCCTAAAGTATACGACGTTGTTCTTTCACTGCAAGCAGAACAAGGTGATTTGGATGCTGCAGCTGCTACATTCTCAATAACATTTTAATGAAAAAGTTATTCCTGCTCGGAATCGTTTTATCGCTGGTGGTTTTTTCCTGTAAAAAGGAAGAAACCGCTGTTGTTTCTGCTTATAGCGACGATTCAACATTGGTGGATTTGGGGGGAAACTGCAGTACGGGAGATCAAACTTCCTATGCCTTTTCCTATCAGATCAACGGATTGAGCTCTGCTCAGTCACTGATGTTTTATGTAGGAAATTCCTTTTTTAATCAAAGCTGGGTTCAGGCTCCGTCTTCTACAACAGCACGCGACGGATTGGGACCTTTATTCAATGCACGATCTTGCTCGGGTTGTCACTTCAGGGATGGACGGGGTGCCCCGCAATCAAATTCAGGTTTGTTGTTCCGATTGGGAGCAGGTTTCGACAATTCTCCCGATGCAATTTATGGAGGACAGTTACAAGATTTTTCTCACAATTCGGTTAACCCGGAAGGAAGCATGGGAATTACCTATGTGGAAGAAATAGGTTATTTTGAAGATGGAACAAGTTATTCTTTAAGAAGGCCAGTTTATACTGTTGCCGGCCAAAATTACGGTGCTTTGCAGGGAACAACAGGGATTTCACCACGCGTGGGCCAACAAATGATTGGCTTGGGCCTTTTGGAGCTGATTTCCGAGTCCGATATACTGGCTTATGCTGATCCGAATGATGCGGATGGTGATGGCGTTTCAGGTGTTGCGAATTATGTGACGGATGTTGCTTCCGGGAATCTCGTGATCGGTCGTTTTGGATGGAAAGCCAATGTAGGAAGTATTGCTCACCAGGTGGCAGGGGCATTCAATGGAGACATCGGGATTACGAGTACTTATTTCCCGAATGAAAATTACACGGCTAATGAACCTTCCTGTGCAGCACTTCCGAATGGAGGAACACCTGAAATTGAGGACAATGATCTGAATGCGGTGATTCTTTACACGAGAAGCCTGGCAGTTCCGAAAAGGCGAAACGTAAACAAAGGAGAAGTAAAATACGGAGCACAATACTTCAAATCGCTTGGGTGTGTTTCCTGTCATAAAATGAATTATACCACCGGTTTCGGTGGAGATATTGCTCCTTTGAAAAACCAAAAAATAACTCCTTATACAGACTTGTTACTTCACGATATGGGGCCAGGCCTGGCAGATAACGTTCCGGATCATTTGGCTTCGGGTTCAGAATGGAGAACACAGCCGCTTTGGGGATTAGGTTTGATCTCATTAGTGAATGGACACACTTATTTGCTGCACGACGGAAGAGCAAGATCCATAGAAGAAGCTATTTTATGGCATGGAGGAGAAGCTGAAAAGAGCAGGGAAAAATACAAGAAACTCCCGGCGAAACAACGCAGCTACCTGTTACAATATTTACAATCCTTATAAGAGAAAGCGGAGCTTTTGATAAAGAACAAGCGGTAGCGCGGTTCATCCTTTTCAATTGTCAATTTATCATTTTATAAAATGGAAATCTCCGTTCTCCGGTTCTGTGCCTTCCCCTGTGCTGTTGCATTATTCGCTACCGGGTTACTCTCTCCGAATCCTTTTGCAACAATTCTGCTTGAATCAATTCCCTGACTGATGAGGTAATTCTTTACGGATTCTGCTCTTTTTTGGGACAAGATTTGATTGGCATTTTCTTCGCCGTCACTGTCAGTATGCCCATCAATGCGGATTTTGAGGTCTTTTTTGCGTTTCATGATTTCCACCAGGTTTTTCAGATGAGCATAACTGGATGCTTTCAGGTCCGCTTTTGCCGTTTCGAATTGAAGATTGGTAAATGAAAAGGTAGTTCCCGGATCGTACTCGATCACCAGTTCGGCTTCCTGGAAAAATTCCCCGGGTTTTACCGCCGGAATTTCAAGGGTATTGTATTCGATTTCATCACCGATACTCTGGATCCCGGATGTCATAAACATCCCCACTTGGAAGTTGGATAACAAATTGACCGGCTTGATTGGTGACACCCGAAAGTGTTTGTTTGGATTTTTGCCCTACGAAAAGCACCTTGTCGTTTGGATAGGGTAAACCGTTGAATCCTTTCACACTTACTTTCACGGGAGCTTTTACGACTTGTGCCTGTATCCCAAAAGAAAGGAAAGCCAAACACAAAGAATAGATCAGTTTCATAACATTGTTTTTCTTCTCAATGTCATAATTTGGAAAAAGTAACACATGTTGGTTCGTAATATTGCGAATTAGCGAAATTTCGATTTTCCAGACAAAGGAAAACCCCGATCTCTGGAGAAACCGGGGCTTTTCAATAAGATCGGAAATTTAATGTTTAACCACTTTGGAAGTCACTTCCCGCATTTCATTTGCAATTCTTACGAAATACATCCCCGAAGCATACGAAGAAACCGGAATCCGGTATGAATCCAACTGACCGGTCAAGGTGTGTGAATTTAATAATTGACCTGCACCATTGTACAATTGGATCGTTGTTCCAGCATTTAATCCCTGATCACCGACAATATATATGAATTCCTGATCCGGGTTATAGGAAACCAGGTAATCAACACTTAATTCTTCCAGACCAAGTCCGCAAGTGGTAGTTATTTGAACTGGAAATACGGTCGTATCCGATCCACATGAGTTCGCTGTGATCAGTTGAACACTTACTAATCCATCTGTTCCAAAAGTTATGGTAGGAGAAGAGCTGTTTGAGGTAGCCGGAGTTCCTCCCGGGAATGCCCATATAAAGCTGTCTGCATCTGTGGAATTACTTCCATCGAAAGAAACGGAAGTTGGGCAAGCTATGGTACTGTCAACGAATTCAATGGAGGCAACGCTCGGATCGTCCACATTGATCGTAATGGTAGTAGAATTACTGCAGGCTCCGGTCGTACCTGTAATCGCATACGTAGTTGTTACGGTTGGATTTGCCGTTACGTTATTACCTGTCGTAGCAGATAACCCGGTAGCAGGCGACCAGGTAAGTGAACTGGCACCCGAAGCCGTTAAGGCAGTACTTGCCCCGTTACAGATGGTATTGTTCCCGCTCACACTGATGGTAGGTGTGGGATTGACTGTAATAGAAACAAAAGCGGAATCAAACAGCGAACATCCACCGCCGATTGTATACAAAATCGCATCGTAGGTCCCTGGTGTTCCATAAGTCACCGAAGCGGTCGGAGCAGATGGAAGCACAGTTGGTGTTCCCCCCGGGAAATACCATAACAAGGTATCCTGGTAGGTACTTCCTGCAGCATCAAAATCAATGGAATTCCCGGAACAAATCGTTAGCGCACTTGGTGTAATAACTGCCTGAGAAGGAGTGTTTGTAAGGAAAGGATGAACATATAAAGAAGCACTCAAATTCCAGGACCCGGCAGTAGTATATTGATACCAGTTATTATCCGATTGCTGTTCCCAGATTGCGGAAGGCGTTGTCTGGCCTGCTGAATTACTAACGATGCTTAAGGTATCTTTCACACCTGCTGTCCATTGTAAATTTGTTAATCCCACAGACACGAAAAATTTCTTGGATGCGGGTAGTGTAACCGGGTTGTTTACGAAGCTTGCTTCTGTGTAGAATCCTCCGTTGACATCACTCATGATTTGGCCCATCGTCAGGTTGGTACTTCCCAATAGTGCTCCCGGAGTTCCACTGGTTCCGTCGTAAATATTGATCGGGACAATTTTGCCGGGAGTTGCAGAATAGGCCAACCCAAAAGCTACCCACACATTGTTTAGAATCGTATTTGCAGAAGCGGAAGCATCAAAATACATCGCTTTTTGTTTGTCCAGATAGACATTCATTCCGTTGATCCAGCCATCCGATCCAACTGTTGCACCGGTGTAATAATTGGAACCTGTCCAGCCAGCCGGTGTGGGTAAATTGATTTTCTGACAGACAGCTGCAGCACTCACAACAATGTATCCTGTTTTTGTTTCGGTGTCTGTACCATTCGCATTGGTTACCGTCAAGGAAACGTTATAAGTTCCCGGAGTGTTGTAGGTAATGGAAGTCGGATTCTGTCCATTGAAGGTCGCAGGGGTTCCTCCGGTAAATGTCCAGCTCCAGGAAGTCGGATTGTAAGTACTCAAATTAGTGAAAACTACAGATCCACCTGCGCTGATTGCGGTGAAATTGGCACTAAAGTCTGCAACGGGAGGGTTGCTGAGCGAAGCGGCCACGCAAGTCATCGCCGCCGCCGCATCAATTCGGCCGCTTCCAAGTTGCCCGATGTAAGAAGGGTTTTGTGCATCTATATTCACAGCAGTCGAAATCAAACAATTGATCAAATCTGCATTCGGCATGTTTGGATTGAGTGACTTCATCAAACCTGCCAAACCTGCCACCATTGGTGATGCCATCGAGGTTCCGGATTTATTTCCGTAGGTATTTCCAACAGTTGTGCTGTAAATGTTATTTCCCGGAGCGGATACATCGATCCAGTTTCCATAATTTGAAAAACTTGCTTTTGAATTTGTACTGGTCGTTGCGGCAACAGAAACCACATTGTTGTAGGCAGCAGGGTAGAATTGTGTGTTCACATCATCGTTCCCCGCAGCGGCAATCAGGATACATCCTTCGCCCGCAGCATAGTTCACAATGTTTTGGGCAGTGGTGGAAGTACCCGGTCCTCCCCAGCTCATATTGATTATATCTGCACCACTCACCGCTGCGTAAACAATCCCGTCGTAACCGTTGGTAACCTGTCCAACGGTAGTTGTCGATTTCACACACATCAATTTACAGCTAAATCCAATGGAAGCTACACCAACGCCGTTGTTGGAACGTGCAGAAACTATCCCGGCAACGTGTGTTCCGTGATCAAACGAAGCGCTTGGCGGATTCGGGTTATTGTCATTGCTTCCCACATCGTACCCATTGATATCATCAATGTAACCGTTATTATCGTCATCGATATTATTTCCGGCAATTTCAGCACTGTTTACCCATAAGTTGGGAGAAAGATCTGCATGTGTGCGTTCGATGGCATCATCTACAATTGCAACAACTACATTGCTTCCGGTAGAGAAGTAATTCCAAGCCGCAGGAGCGTTGATATTCGTTAGACCCCATAGTGAACTGTAGGACGGATCGTTCGGAGTCAAACACATGCGGTCAAGCGGAACCTTTTCAGCATATTCAACTCCTTTCAGATTTTCCAGGTCACGGATGCATTTTTCAACGTCCTGGATGGATGAAAATTCCAATAAATAGGTCCGTTGCAAAATCTCCGAATTTTTCGCCGCAGCAAAAGGTTTGGAAAGATTCACAAAACCGTATTTGATTACAATCTGTTCCAATCCGGGAATGGATTGAAGCGGAACTTTCGCCGGATTTTCTTTTAATGGCTGAGAGATTCTTACCTCGTTGTCTAATTTGAACCAGATCTTTCCATCCTGGTAATTTACATGAGCAGTTTGTGCAAGTAAACCAAAGGGAATCATCCCGATAGCTATCGGGACCAGCAGTGCGAGTAGCTTTTTCATAAGTCTAATAGTTTAGCAGATGCAATTTACAATAAAAAAAACGGATAGCGAATTAAATTTCAAGGGATTAATACCTTGGATTTCATTCCTTTCCGGAATGCTTTAATTGTACTAAAAATAGTAATTTAGAATGATCAATTACCGGTGCATGAAAATCATCCGCTTTAAAATGTTGTTTGTCTTTTTAATCGCTTTTTTGGTGGGTGTTGTTTTCTATTGTTTAAAATGGTCGATCCAGGAAAGTATCATTTTTTCCTGGCTGACTTTTGGCGGATTGTACATCCTGGAAAGTATTATTACGATGATCCGGATTCCTTCAAGATCGATCGCATCACGCGCAAGAGAAGAGGATTTGGGGGTCTGGATGCAGTTCATTGTCTTGGTTATGACCTGTTCTACTGCTTTGATCGCCATTATTTTCTGGAACAGTGACAATAACATCCATTTCAGTAAGCACAGTATCATTCATGAGGTATTCTTCATCGCTACCGTGGCGATGGCCTGGTTGGTTCTGCATTTATCATTTACTTTTCGTTATGCCCATTTATATTATGGTGATGAAAATGAAAAATATGCCAAGCATGCCTGCGGATTGGATTTTCCTGGAGAAACACATCCCGATTACTTTGATTTTGCCTACTATTCCTTTACGATCGGAATGACCTTCCAGGTTTCGGATGTAATAATCAAAGCCAAAGGATTGCGACGCCTGACGCTGGCACATTCCATCGTTGCGTTTTTTTTCAATACGATCCTGATCGCAATTACGATTAACGAGATCATTAATATTTCCTGACCGGTCTTTGGTTAACCCTCAACTACAGGAACGGGAGTTTCCTCTTCTTCCTTTTCAGGGAAAACGATCGTTCGCTGCAATTCTTTTGTTGGAATGAACGGTCTGCTCGTTAACGGGAACAGGTCCATTAACTCTCCGCTGTAATAAAACTCGTAACATAAGCCACCAAAGGTGTATTCCTTGTCTCCGACTTTGAAGGTGGACCCACCAACGGAAGGATTTTTCTTTGGTTTGCTTTTTTGAAAGCCAAGATTGTAAAGTGTGCCAAGAATTTCAGGTCTGTAAGCTAACGTAAAACCTTCTTTTTCCCAATGCGACTGGAATTGGCGCAGGAAAAATGCCGTATACAGATACGAATAGAAGTGATCTCCACCCTTCATTAATCGCTGAATGGTTAAATGTTTGTGTGCCTCGATGGTATCATTTACCAATTCCGGGAAGGAATCTTTGAGATTCAAACAGTTTTGGTAGTAAGCTCCCGGATAAAACGGGCTGCTTCCGTCAAAAAGATTCCGTTCGATCTTTAAAGCCGTATTTTGAAGGATTCCTGTAACACCATATCCGCGATTGGTTGTAAGGATCAGGCGGTTATACGGAACGACATATTTTTTGAATTGCTCCCGGGAAGAGTTGAACATCCGAATCTGTTCTCCTACCAAGCACATCACGATCAAACGCGATTCAACACCGGTAATACGTGAAACCGAGTCAATTGCTGCACTGTCCGCTCTTACCACACGACAGAATTCCTTCCATTCGCGGTAATTTGCCCATGGATAGATCGAAAGTGACGCATCTTTAGCCTGTTCCTCAATTCGTTGCAATTCACGCTGATATCCTTTATGCTTTTTCATGCGAAGATTCGCTGCATCCAGCATTCTTAAAGCAATAGTAACATCTCCCGAGCGCTGGAACGCATCCAAAATGATTTTGGCATTGTGCGGATAGTATTTCGCCAAAAGTCCTACGTTTTGGTACATCTGGCGCTCCTGTTTGGCGAAAGTCAAACTATCGGTTTTAAAACCCAGATTGTACTTGTCGGCCATTTTCGAGAAGTAACGACTGTTCAAGTCCACGTTTCCGCTGTCATTTGTCCATTTGAATTTGGCTGCCAAAGCAACGAAAATCAAAGCCAAAGCGAATAAAGCAAGTAAATGAATGGCCGTAAAATAACCGCGACGCAGCCATTTTTTGAATTTACTTCTGGGTTTC
Organism: uncultured Fluviicola sp.; assembly: GCA_965650615.1. Lineage (GTDB taxonomy): Bacteria > Bacteroidota > Bacteroidia > Flavobacteriales_D > Crocinitomicaceae > Fluviicola. The sequence goes on from CBFGPJ010000001.1 coordinate 28,343, forward strand.
TTAAGAGTTTCAGTTTGTATCTGGACTGGAGAATCCTGGTGTTCCATTGATGGTCTAATTTGGCTGCAAATTTAGAAATCTGTTACGAAAAATGAACATAATGATTTACAATCCGTTGAAAATGATTTTAATCGGTCGATTTAATTAAATAAAAGGGGAATATGGTTGTGTAAAAATCGGGAGAAGGTTATGCATTAGTTAGTTCTAATCATTTTCAACAAAACGTTGAACCAAATAAGGTAACTAGTGTATCGTTTTCGAAATGTCGGTTTATGAAAATTCGTTTATTCTTTTTGTTCCTAACCCCTTTGCTTCTGCATGCCCAGTATTTGCCGGAGCTCGGAATCCCCAAATTTAATCCTGGCGATTATGAACGCCTTCAGACAAAAACGATCGCCCATACAACATTGGATTTTCAACTGAAAGGCCCGGTAAAATCGGTTTGTGAAACAATCCGTACCTTAAAGGCAAACGGTGAAGACAGTTCGGCACATTTAAAAGCAGAATACTTGTTTTCCGAAAAAGGAAAATTGTTAAGTTATTCGGAAGATTCAATGAGCAATTTACTCAAGATCTCCGACGCGGCTAGTGAAATCCTGAACACCTATGATCCGACCGGGGAAATCCTCCTGGAAACAATTCGTCAGACAAGGAGCTGGCAAAAAACGAAAACGGTAATCCGATTTAATCATCAGGGATTCAGGGAAGAGGAAATTTATACCTGTTATAAATGTGAGCAGGGTTTGAACAGAAATGATCCTTTTTATGACAGTATTTTCGATTACACACTGGATTACCAATGGAGTCCGGATTTTGACAGCGTCAGTTTCACATACCGGTATGTGAAACCAAAATCCCCTTATCAGCGGGAAAGGGATATGGTCCGTTCGTTTGTTTATGAATTAAGCAGCAAGAAAAAGGACCAATTGAAAGAAGAAACGAGTTATTTTAAAAACTTGTCCACCGACAATAATTATTTCAAATTCTTTGAAAATATGATCAAATACGATAAACAGGGAAGGATCATTGAGTGGACAATCTGGGACCATCAGATTAAAAACTCGTTTAATGTCCATAGTAGAACGGAATATACTTACAATGAAAAAAGTGAATTAACGGAGATCAGGTATTACTCTACCGGTTGGAGTAATCCGGAAATTAATTTTCAATTGGAATTGACAGAAGAGATCAGGTATGTTTCTTACGATGTATATGGAAATTGGACAGAAATGGAGGTGAAAGTACAACCCGAATGGCAGCGACGGCTTTACGGTTTGAAAAACTTCAATTTCAGGTATAAACGAGAGATCAGTTATTATTAATATCCTCTCAGTGAAAATTTTATTGCGCTGATTTGTTTACCTTTCCTGATTCCAAACACAACCGGTAAATCAATCATGGAGAAACCATTTTATAATTCACAGGAAATCAAAAAGGAACTCGCAGTTCTCTATAAGTATTTCCCGGAAGTAAAGCGTCTGCTCCGGACCTTTGGTTGTGATGCGTTAACTGCAGAAGACCTGTTCCAGGAAGCCATAATCATCTACCTGCGTAAAAAAAACGATCCTGCTTTTGAGTTTCAATTAGCTCCGATCCACTTTATTAAACAAACCTGCAAATTGTTGTGGTTTAACGCTGCGCGGAAGGGTCAAAAATACGGAGCAGGAACTTTGGAAGCGGACGTGGAAGAAGTTTCCGATTCCTGGATAGAAAGGGAATTGCAATACAAACAGCTGGAAAGTGCTTTGACGAAGATCGGGAAACAGTGTAAGGAATTATTGCATTTATTCTATGGCTTGGGCTGGAACATGGCAGATATTGCCAAAAAGCTTGATCTCCGTAACGATAAAGTTGCGAAAGCTCAGAAATATCGTTGCATACAAAAGGCCAAAGAATTTGTTCAGGAAGCTCAGTCAAGCGTTGGCTTCGACTCCGCTCAGTCAACTTTTGATTCCACTCAATTAATATAATTCTAAGCTATGGAAACAAATTGGAATCAATTGATTGAGCGTTATTTGAATAACGAACTTTCAGCAGAAGGAAAGACAGCTTTTGAAACGGAATTAAAGCAAAACAAAGAACTTCAACAGGAATTTGAACTGCATAAACTGACCACGGAAATCATTCAGCGCGACTCTTTACGCACTTTAGTAAAAGAGTCCGGAAAGTGGTTCCATCTAAAGAAAATCCTTATAAATAGTGGGTTTGCTTTGGTAATTGCCGGAGTACTTGCAACAGCTCTTTATCTTGCTGTAAATTGGAAGGATATGTCCACTCACAGCAACAAACCGGAACAAATTGAGCAATCCATGCTGGAAAAGCTGGAAAAAGAGCTTGCATTTGAAAACATCGATCCGGAATACTTCCAATTCACTGGAGAATCGGATGTGTTTTTGTCTGAAAGTGGGGTGTTGTTGAGCATCACGAACGAGTCATTTTCATTGGATGGGAAGCCTTACGAAGGTAAAGCGATAATCCAGTGGCAGGAAGCACAAAAAGCCTCCGATATTGTGAAAGCGGGATTGAGCACCAAATCGGGAGACAGACTCCTGGAAACCCAGGGAATGTTCAGCCTGAATGCATTTACTCCGGATGGACAAAAACTGCAATTGACCAAAGAGGGTGTTTATGTGCAGGTTCCGGTGGACGAACTGAAAAAGGACATGAAATTGTTTACCGGAGTTCCCAAAAAAGACGGAACCATTGATTGGCAAAGACCTGAAGAACTGGAACGCTTACCTAAACCCAAAGACATGTCGGGAATGGATCTGTATCCACCAAATTATGAACCCAAATTGAATGAATTGAAGTGGTTTACCGAAAAAGCCAAACGCGACAGTTTGTATTTGAGTTTTGAGGAGGAAGTTCCTGTGAGCGACTCAACA
>CBFGPJ010000002.1:0-24985 GCA_965650615.1 uncultured Fluviicola sp.
CAAGAAATTATTGGATGAACTCGAGAAGTTGATGGAGAAAAACGATCAGCTTCAAATGAAGAATGAAACAGAAAAGTTGGATGCATCAAGTGATGAGATGAAAAAACAATTGGATCGTACAATGGAGATGTTGAAGCGTCTGCAGGTAAACGAGAAGATTGATGATCTTGAAAAGGAATTGGATGAGTTGGCTGAAGAGCAGGAAAAATTAGAACAGGATATTAAGGAGGAAAAGGTGCCTGAGAAGGAAGCTTCGAAGAAACAGGATGAGTTGAACAAGAAGTTTGATGACTTGAAAAAAGACATGCAGGAACTTCAGAAGCTGAATGAAGAATTGGAGCGGCCAATGCCGTTAGATTCTTTTGACCATGAGCAGCAGGAAATTTCTGACGAAATGAATGATGCAAAAAGTAAACTTGATCAGGGTAAAAAAGGAAAAGCCGGAGAGAACCAGAAGAAAGCTGCTGAGAAAATGAAGGAGCTTTCGGATCAGTTAAACAACCAGCAAGAATCTGCAAACAAGAAACAAAATGAAGAGGACATGAGTTTGATTCGCTTATTGCTTGAGAATTTAATGTCTTTGAGTTTTGATCAGGAATATGTCATGAACCGGTTCGGGAAGGTGAAAGACATGGATCCTTATTATAATAAGTTGGGGAGAAAACAACGAAGCATCATTGATGACAATAAGTTGGTTGAAGATAGCTTAATGGCCTTAGCAAAACGGCAAACGAAAATAGCTCCCTTTATTGACAAGGAGTTGAAAGATATCCGTTCGAATTTCGGGTTAATAACCAATGAGATTGGTGAGCATAATCGCAGAGCAATGCAGCAGCATCAACAATACGTTATGACCAGTTACAATAACCTGGCGTTGATGTTGAATGAAAGTTTGCAGTCGATGCAGCAACAGGCACAACAACAAAAACCCGGTTCGGGTTCTTGTGACAATCCGGGTGGCGCCGGACAGAAACCAAGCGGCGGACAAATGTCGCCAGGTGATATGAAGGAAATGCTGAAGAAGCAATTAGAGCAAATGAAGAAGGGCCCGAATCCGGGAGGAAAGCAACCAGGCGATAAACCAGGGCAGGGATCTCAGGGAATGCCTGGATTGGGTAACAAGGAAGTTGCCAAGATGGCTGCTCAGCAAACAGCGATTCGTCAGCGTTTGGAACAGATGCGAAATGAAATGAACAAAGAAGGAAACGGAAAGGGAAATCAATTGAATCCGTTGATCAAGGAATTGGAAGAACAGGAAAAGAATTTGATCAATAAACAGTTTTCTCCGGAGATGATTCGTCGTCAACAGGATATTTTAACACGGTTACTTGAAAGTGAGAAAGCATTGAAGGAACGTGGTTTTGAAGAGAAAAGAGAATCAACTTCCGGAAAAAACACAAATTATGGTAACCTTATTCGATTTGATGAGTATAAGCGTAACAAGCTTGGACAAGTTGAGTTGTTGCGTGCGGTTGATCCTTTGTTAACGAAGTATTACAAAGACAAAGCGGGTAAATACTTCAATCAGTTCTAGCATTCGTAGAACATTAAATTAAAAGAATGAAAGAAGGGTTTACTTTAATTGATTCGTTAAGCATTCCTTCAGAGTTGAATAATTTACCGGTCGTTGAGTCAATGATTGACAAAGCTTGTCAGACTGTTGGTATCGATGAGGACATGTATGGTAATGTGTTGATAGCTGTTACTGAAGCGGTGAATAATGCCATTATTCATGGAAACTCGATGAGCGTTGGTAAGAAAGTGAAGTTGGAATTTTATGAGGCCAATGATGGTTTTGGTTTTACAATATGTGATGAAGGAACCGGTTTTGATCATGAACACCTCCCCGATCCTACTGCTCCTGAGAATATTGAGAAGGAAAACGGAAGAGGAATTTTCCTAATGAGAAACCTGGCTGACGAAGTCTTGTTTAATGATAAAGGAAATGAAGTAAGTGTTTTTTTTAATAGATGATGGTAGAAGTTTTTTTTGAAGATATAAAAGAAGTTCCGGGTGTAAATCCGGAATTTTTGTTTGCATGGTATTCGAACGTGTGTGAAGTGGAAGCGATGGAGTTGGGAGAAGTTTCTGTCATCTTTTGTTCGGACGAGCATTTGCTTGAGATGAATAAAGAGTACCTGAACCATGATTATTACACGGATATCATCACGTTTGATTATACGCAGGGGAGTTTGGTTTCCGGAGATTTGTTTATCAGTCTTGACCGTGTGCAAGATAATGCGGACGAGTTTGATGTGCTTTTCCAGGATGAATTGCACCGGGTGTGTGTACATGGTTTGTTGCACTTGTGTGGGTATAAGGATAAGTCGGAAAGCGATGAGACCTTAATGCGATCAAAGGAAAATGAAATGTTGGAGCTTCGAAAGTTCCACGTGGAACATTTGAGGTGATTTGGTTTTGTTCCACGTGAAACGTGTGGGACCTCTCCCTGGATGTTTGAATTGTGATCGTTTTTGATTTGAGTTTTAGAGTTTCAAATGTTAATGTTGCGTAAGTTTCACGTGGAACATTTGAAGGCTTGACTTGTTTGGTAGTAATTTTGTTCCACGTGAAACATGAAATAATATGTTGAAGAATTATGATGTCATTGTAGTGGGTGGCGGACATGCTGGTTGCGAGGCTGCGAATGCAGCTGCGAAATTGGGTAGTTCGGTGTTGTTGATTACAATGAATATGAATACAATTGCTCAAATGAGTTGTAACCCTGCAATGGGGGGTGTTGCAAAAGGGCAAATTGTTCGGGAAATTGATGCGCTTGGCGGTGGATCCGGAATTGTTTCAGATTTGTCGGCAATTCAATTTCGTATGTTGAATCGTTCGAAAGGTCCGGCAATGTGGTCACCAAGAACACAGAATGATCGAATGATGTTTGCTGAAGAGTGGCGTTTGTTGCTCGAGCGAAATCCAAATGTTGATTTTTGGCAGGACATGTGCAATGGGTTAATCGTTGAGGATGGTGCTGTTGTGGGTGTTCGAACTTCACTTGGAATTCCGGTCTATGGAAGAGCAGTTGTTTTGACAAATGGAACTTTCCTGAATGGATTGATCCATTTGGGAGAGAAACAATTTGGAGGTGGAAGAATTGGTGAGAAGGGTGCTACCGGAATCACTGAAGATTTGGTTGCTTTAGGATTTGAGTCCGGAAGAATGAAAACCGGAACACCTCCTCGAATTGATGGTCGCTCATTGGATTATTCCAAAATGGAATTGCAGGATGGAGATGAAAACCCAAGCAAGTTCTCTTATGGAAATTCGGAAGCCTTGAAGTTTCAACGCGCTTGCCACATTACTTATACCTCTACCCTAACGCATGATTTGTTGCGTGAAGGATTTGATCGCTCGCCGATGTTTAATGGTGCGATCAAAAGCAGCGGGCCAAGATATTGTCCAAGTATTGAAGATAAGATTAATCGTTTTGCGGATCGCGACAGGCACCAGATTTTTGTTGAACCGGAAGGCTGGAATACAGTTGAAATCTATGTAAATGGTTTTTCTACCAGTTTGCCTGAAGATGTGCAGTTGAAAGCATTGAGATCTATTCCGGGATTTGAACAAGCAAAAATGTTCCGACCTGGTTATGCAATCGAGTATGACTACTTTCCTCCTACTCAACTAAAACACACGTTGGAAACAAAATTGATCGATGGATTGTATTTTGCCGGTCAAATTAATGGTACAACGGGTTACGAAGAAGCAGCTTGTCAAGGCTTGATGGCTGGAATCAATGCAGCATTGAAGGTTCAGGAAAAGGATCCGTTCATACTTTCACGAAGTGAGGCTTATATTGGGGTATTGATTGACGATTTGATCACAAAAGGAACGCAGGAACCATACCGGATGTTTACTTCTCGTGCGGAGTATCGTATTTTGTTGCGCCAGGATAATGCAGATGTCCGTTTGACTCCAATCGCATTTGAACTAGGTTTGCAGGACCAGGAGGCGATGGACCGGGTGAATAGAAAGGTAAATGCTGCAAAAGAATTAATCGGTGCTTTGCGTAAGGAAGGTGTTAGTCCGGAAGTAGCAAACCCTGTATTGGATTTAGTTGGTAGCTCTCCCCTTTCTCAACAGGTTAAATTGGCTTCTGTACTTACACGCCCACATGTTACAATGGAACATGTGTTGGAAATGAGTCAGAATGTACGCGAGTTGGCTGATAAGTTACACGTGGAACATGAGGATGCTGTTGAACAAGCTGAGATACTTTTGAAGTACGAAGGTTATATTGCGCGGGAGGAAGAAGTTGCCTTGAAATTGTCCCGTTTGGAAGAGGTTTCAATCCCGGCGACGATGGATTATTCTTCTCTAAAATCACTGTCTTCGGAAGCGAAGGAAAAGTTGGGGAAGATTAAACCGGTAACAATTGGCCAGGCATCTCGGGTTAGTGGAGTTTCCCCTAGCGATATTTCTGTTTTATTAATTCATTTAGGAAGATAGTTTCACGTGGAACATTTAAACCAATCAACTTGCCCCTCTTGCGGAGCACACTCGTTTAGTACTTATTTGACCGTAAAGGACCATTTTCTTTCGAAAGAAGATTTCAAACTGGAGCTTTGCGATTCTTGTAGTTTGTTGTTTACAAATCCAAGACCAAGCATAGAACATATTGGCGATTATTATAAGTCGGAGGAATATGTTTCCCATAGTTCAACCAAGAAAGGATTCGTGAATAAAGTTTATGGATGGGTGCGTTCTTATACCTTGAAGAAGAAGATCTCTTTGTTAAAACAGTTGACACCGGGAAAAAGACTTCTGGACATTGGCGCAGGAACTGGCCATTTCTTAGCGAAAGCAAAGGAATCCGGATATGTTGTTTTGGGTTTGGAACCCGATGAAGATGCACGAAGAGTTGCTATGTCTGAAAATGGAATAGAACTGAAGGATCTTGGTTTACTTCATGATTTGAATGAATCATTCGACATTGTTTCTATGTGGCACGTATTGGAGCACGTCTATAATTTACAAACAGACCTGGAGAAGATCGTTTCATTGGTTGACCAAAATGGCGTTTTGATTATTGCCGTTCCAAATTATACTTCTTTCGATGCGCAATATTACAAAGAGTATTGGGCGGCTTATGATGTTCCACGTCACTTGTATCATTTCTCTCCCAAATCAATTATTCCTTTAGTTGAATCAAAAGAGTTGAAATTTGAGCTTATGCTTCCAATGAAATTTGACAGTTACTACGTTTCGATGCTAAGTGAGAAATACAAGGGTGGTTCCATGCTGAAGGCAATGAGAATTGGCTTTTTGTCAAACCGGAAGGCTAAGGAAGGTTTGTCGAGTTCCCAGATCTATATTTTTCGCAAGAAATAGCATTTTTAAGCCCTCTGAAGGGCTTTTTTTGTGTTTGGAAGGGAAAGACCTTGGGTGGTGAGGGATCTACCAGGAAATCAAGTGAAATTTTTAACTTTCCGAGGGTTTTTTAGGAGAATACGGCACTTCGACTTCGCTCAGTGACCGTGAATTCTGTCAGTGAATTTTTTTAGTGAACTAATTATTCGGCTCAATCCAATCCCCGTTTTCGCGAATGAGTTCGATCAATGCATCAACGGCCTCTTCTTCTGAGACATTTTTCTTCACGACAGTTTTCTCTTTATACAAATTGATTTTGCCCGGACCGGTTCCCACATATCCATAATCCGCATCGGCCATTTCTCCGGGGCCATTTACAATGCATCCCATGATCCCGATTTTAAGGCCTTTTAAATGTGATGTACGTTCCCGGATTTTGGCAGTTGTTTCCTGGAGATCAAACAAGGTTCTTCCGCAAGAAGGACAGGAAATATATTCTGTTTTGGAAATGCGTGTTCGTGTGGCTTGCAGGATCCCGAAAGAAAGACTGTTCAGATCGACTAATGAGCGTGGTGCTGTAATCCAGAGTCCGTCTGCAAAACCGTCGATGAAATGAATTCCGGCATCTGAACTGGCATATAATTGCAGCATTTCCAGTTCTTCCAAGTCGTAATTCAACTTCAGTATAACGGGCGTCTGGTTGTTTGATTCCGCTAATTCGTATTGAAATTTGCGAATAATTTGTGTTTTTTGCTTTTTCTTAGTTTCAATTACGTAAATAATTTCACTTGCTGGAAGCTCCGAAACGATTATTTCTGAATCGAGATCAACTAGTAAAAAAACAATTCCTTCTGGCTTATGTGCCTGATATTCTTTTAAGGTACAAAGCGGATAAGTATCTGATCTTTTATGTTTTTTCCAGGCTTCATAGTTTTGGACCAGGCGAAGTGTTCCTGGAATCTCAAAGTCGATGGACTGATCTCCAAGATAAGCATAGTCTGCTGCCTGGTCAGAAATATTCCATTTGTCCAGTTGCTCAGAATAACTGTATCCAAAACCAAAAAAATTAGTTGAAACTATATTTTCTTTCTTTGATAAATCTGAAAATATGATTGAAGTATTACTTCCACCGATATTTAATAATGATTTGGTTGATCGTTTGTTATGATGAAAATAGTCGAAGTATAATTTTGATGAATAATTTAGTTTGTAATTTGGTTTTTCTTCAAACTTTTGCACTAATTTTTGAGCTACCGGAATTTCAAATTCCGGGTCTTCGGTTAGTGAAACCCGAATGGTGTCCCCCAATCCGTCCTCCAGTAATGCTCCGATCCCGACAGCTGATTTGATTCTTCCATCTTCGCCGTCTCCTGCTTCTGTTACACCCAAGTGCAAAGGATAATTCATTCCTTGCTCTTTCATGGTCTTCACCAAAAGGCGATAGGCTTGAACCATAATGAGTGTATTGCTTGCCTTCATGGAGATCACGAGATCATGATAATCGTTCTTTCGGCAAATATGAATAAACTCCATGGCCGATTGTACCATTCCTTCGGGTGTATCACCATATCTGCTGAGAATTCTGTCAGAGAGAGAACCATGATTGGTCCCGATTCTCATCGCGGTTCCCGATTCCTTGCAAAGCAATACCAGCGGGGTAAATTTCTCTTCGATGCGAATTAGTTCAGCCTGGTAACTTTCTTCCGTGTATTCGATCTCTTCAAACTTCTTTTTGTCTGCATAGTTACCCGGATTTACACGCACCTTTTCGACAAGTTTTGCTGCGATTTCTGCTGCGTTCGGTGTGAAATGAATGTCTGCTACCAATGGTGTGTTATAACCGCGTTTAACCAGCTCATTTTTGATTACGCGCAGATTTTCTGCTTCCTTTTTTGAAGGAGCCGTTAAACGCACCAATTCGCAACCTGCATCAATCATTCGAAGGGACTGTTCAACCGAGTCTTCAGTATCCATCGTGTCGGTAGTGGTCATAGATTGGACCCGGACCGGATTTTTTCCACCGATCGCAGTGACTCCAACTTTGACTTCACGCGTTTCAAAACGCTCACGATTAAATAGATCGTTGCAGAATGCTGTTTTCTCAGACATAATGAGATTTTACGAAAGCAAAGGTACGGAAATGAATTTTACTGATTCATCTCTTGCACAAGCATTTCAATGAGATCTCCGGCTTCCTGTTTCAGATAGTAGTTTCCTTCGAATTCTTTGTAATCTGAATAGACTAAATCAGCATGAATCAGTTCTTTGATGTGTTTAGAAATGGTGGACTTGGCTAAAGATGTAATTCCTTGAAAAGTATCATTTGTTGCCTGACGGTTTTCAAACAGGTATTTGATAATTGTAATTCTTGCGGGATGACCGAGTGCTTTGGCAATTTGCGCTAATTGCAGGGTTTGCTCTGAGTAGGGATAGATTTTAGTTGTGCCCATAACTTCTTTCTTATTTAATTTAGGAAAAAAGGTGATTTGTTGCAAGAGTTTTGGTAAAAAGAATTAGAGCGAATAATGATCCTGAAATCCTTTACCATGGCTCGGTTCGCTATTTAGCGAATTAGCGAATTTGAAAAATGGTGAGGGTTTATTGTTTCAGGCTCTCCGAATGATGCACTTTCCGCGTATAGAAAATACAATTATTCGAACTTGGCTCAACGGATTCATAAAAGAGAACATAATTCTCCGAAGGCCCGGAAGTGAAATCACCTTCCTGAAATTCGATTGTTTTCAACCCCAGTCCATTCCCACTGTTGTTCATCATTGTACCTTCAGAATAAAGATGATAAATCGAACAAATACTTCTGTTTGGAAAAATAAGCGAATCATTTGAAAGATAAGATCCCATTGTTTTCTGGCTCGGCCTTGGAATCAATTGATTGTGAATATTACCTGAAATGGTAAGGACTTTGTTTTTCGGATGGGCCAGTGCCTGTTTTTTGACTTCCAGGTACATGATTGAATCACGCGGAACTTCCAGTGAAACAAAGTTGTCGTAGAAAAAAATACTGATCCGCGGTTCATTCAGGCAATACCTCACCAATTCAAACCATGCCTGTCCGTTTCTCCCATCTTCATTTGGTTTCGAAAAGAAGTGGCTGGATCTCAACTTTTGTTCGGAAGGATTTTTTAGAAAGAGTTCCATTTCTTTTTCAGGAATTTCCAGTCCGATCGAAACACTGTCTTCGTAACGCAGGATCAAACGCGCAAGCTGTTCTGTCATTTTTGCCGGCTCCTGTGTTCCGTGCATTTCTCCCATCATGATTAGTTTATACTTTTTGAAGGAAGCATAATGAGAAGAGTCGAGTTCCAGGCTTTTTCCTGTTGGAAGGGCATTTTCAGCAATATATTCTTTCCAGCCTTGGGAAAAAAGGTGAAAGGATGAAAGACAAAGAAACAAGAGTAATATTTTCATAATGTTCTATTTGACCATGATTTAAGTGCCGCGATATTTTCTAATCATTTCTTCAGTTGGCTCATCCATACAATCTGAAACGTTCAGTTGCAGAATGTTTGGTGCGCACCTTCCTTTTTGGAATGCAGCATAAAATGACTTCCATTCTTCGGGGAATATGAATCCCGAAGCTAAGAAAATAAGACAAAACGGACTCCGATTCCCATTGCCGAATAAATAGGCCTGCATTCTGATTTCTTCCATGGAGGACATCCCATAACCCAGTATTAAATGCTTTAAGTCATGATCTTCAAACCTTGGAATAACGGTTAACTCATTTTCTGAAAGAAGTTGAGCAAGATCGAAACCGACTGTTCCCGGTTTTTTGTTTTGAAGCAGATCTAATTGTTTGGCACTGTATTTTTTGAAAATAACTTGTAGTGGTTTGATTACGAAATAAACCTTCAGCACTTCAACAAAACGTGCTCTGATTTTTAAACGCGATGTGTATTGGATGGCTGTAAACATAAGTTGATTTTTTAATGATTGTCTGTCCTAACGGACAATTAAAATCAATTAGTGTGATTATAACTTTTTTTAAGATTTTGTATAATGCACACTTCCGCAACAATGTTTGAACTTTTCACCACTGTTGCAAATGCAGGGATCATTTCTTCCAATAGCCTTTTTTCTGCGGTTCAGACTTCTGTCAGCTATGTTTTGGTTGAAGATTTTCTCCAGCAAAGCATACAATTCCGGATGTTTCTCTTCCAATAATTTGGGGCGTTCAAAGAAATATTCGCTGATGACGGAAAGGAACTCTGCTCGATTCGTTCCTCCGTACGGATTGATATCTGATTTTCCGGCATAAATGCGGTCAATTTCTTTGTTCATCAAGTCAATCCATGGAAGTGCATATTGTTTGTCCATCAACACTTTCGGGAGTCCGTCAATTTCACCGTCCGATTTATCGATCAGGTGCACAAACTCATGAATGGCGGTGTTTTGTTTGTCTGATTCGTTGCTGAATCCAAGCCTCAATGCTTTTTTCGACAGGATCATAATTCCTTCCATGCTTTGGTTCCCGACCATTCCCAGAATTCTGCGCTCGGATTCCCCGTCAAACTCGTAGTTTTCATTGAACATGGCAGGATAAAGAAGTACTTCGCGGATATTGATATATTTCCAGGATTCAAAACCGAAGATCGGGATGATCGCACTGGAAGCCACCAGCAATTCGTCCGTCAGGTTCACATCCGTTTTTATTCCGGTAATCCGGCAATTCAGCAAAAATTCCTGCACTTTGAATTCGAAGCGTGTTTTTTCTGTCTCATTCAAGGAAGTGTAAAAAAGCACTTCACGGTTCAGGATTTCTCTCCATTGGTTTGGAAAAGGTTCACGTGGAACCTGCCAGTTGGGATTTGCAGCCTGTTTGTAGGACCTCCAGCCCAAAAAAAGGAACAACCCAACAATTATAAGAATACCAATGGCGATCATGATAATGGTAAAATTAAAGTTTTGAATTTAGTATTTTTATCCGCGATAGCTATCGGGATTGAATTCCGTTTACTACCTTTCCACCATGCATTTTGACGAATTGATCCATTTTTGTTTTCAGCTTCCCGGAGCAACGGAAACATTTCCCTTTGATAAACGAACACTTGTAATCAAGGTTCAGAACAAAATGTTTGCTTTGGTTGATGTGGAAGATCCCACCGGAATTAACCTGAAATGTGATCCGGAAAGAGCAATAGAACTGCGTGAACGCTATGACGGAATCCAGCCGGGTTACCACATGAGCAAAAAGCACTGGAACACCGTTTCATTAGAAGGATTGGTCGATGACGCGCTGATAAAAGAGTTAATCGTACATTCTTACGATCTGGTGGTTTCATCTCTTCCCAAAAAATTACAGGATGAGCTTAAGAATCGATAAATACGTGTGGTTTGTACGACTGGCTAAAACCAGGACCCTTGCAACCGAGTTGGTTCAGCGAAACAAGATCAAGCTGAATGACATGCCTGTGAAACCTTCCAAGGAAGTAAAGATCGGTGATACGGTTTCAATCATTAAGAACAACGCGACTTTCAGTTACAAGATCAAAGACTTGCTGGACCGGAGAGTGGGAGCGAAGCTGGTTGCAGATTACCTGATTGATATTACAGATCCGCTGGAACTGGAAAAATTCAAAACCTACCAGGCTGCACAGAGCGTATACCGGGAATATGGAACAGGCCGTCCTTCCCGCAAAGATCGGGATAACCTGGAATCCTTTTTTGAGTGGCTGGAAGACGATGACGAAGATTAACTGAAAACCACAAAACTATTCACTATCCATGTCAAAACCAATTTATGTTCTGGGAACAGGACTTTCACACAACGGATCTGCTGTTCTGTTAAAGGACGGAGTTGTTTGTGTAGCTATTGAAAAGGAACGTATTACCCGTTTGAAACACGATGGAGGAAATGATTCGGAAGCGATTCAATATTGTTTGGATGCAGAAGGAATTTCTTTGCAGGATGTAGAACTGGTTGTCCAAACAGCCAATTTTGAAATTCCGGACCGGGACCGGTTTCACGGAAAACGCTTATTTGCAGGAAGTGAAAACCCAAAAATGATCAGTATTTCCCATCATTTGGCACATGCTTACAGTGCGGCCGGAACCTGCGATTTTGACGAATGCGTTGTGATGGTAATTGACGGATGCGGAAGTCCTTATGAGCAATGTTCCGATGTTTCACAAGGAACCATTCTCCCGGAGAATTTGAAGGAACTTGCCGACAATGGGATGTGGTGTGAAAAAGACAGCTTTTATCATTTCGACGGGCAAAAGTTGACCACTTTGCTGAAAGATTTCAGTCCGATTGAAACACAGGATTCGGAAACTTTGAAACTTCCCACAACGAAACATTCCATTGGCGGGTTCTATGCGGCAATAAGCCATTATGTCTTTGGAAACATGGATGATGTGGGAAAACTGATGGGCCTTGCTCCTTATGGAAAGGAAGGTTTGATCAGGAAGGAAGCGTTTGAGTTCAGAAATGGTTCATTGGAAGTCCGCACCGATTGGCAGGATGAGTTGAAAATGCCTTCAAGCGGATACACGTTTTTCAAAGAACACTTTCAGTATTATGCCGATGTTGCTTTTTGGGCGCAGGAACAAGTGGAAAAAGCAGTTTTTGACTGTTTTAAAGACCGTTTGGGCCGTTTTCCGCATAAAAATGTATGTTACAGTGGTGGAGTTGCTTTGAACGCCGTAGCGAACGCAAAATTACTGAATGAGGAAATTGTAAGTGATTTTTACATCGAACCGGCTGCCGGAGACAATGGTTTGGCATTGGGATGTGCCTATTATGGTTGGCTGGAAGTGTTGAAAAAACCAAAAGTGAAGCACAATGAGAGCACTTGTTTTGGAAAAAGTTATTCGAAAGAAGAAATCTTAAATAATCTCGCAAATGGTTCAAAAAGCTGGGAAATTCACGAATCAGGAATTACAGATTTATTGACGCTTACGGCAAAAAAACTGGCGGATGGCTTGACTGTAGGCTGGTTCCAGGATCACTGTGAATTTGGTCCCCGTGCCCTTGGACACCGGAGTATTTTGGCACATCCGGGAATTCCCGGCCTGGGAGATCACATCAATGCTGCCATCAAGTTCCGCGAAGATTTTCGTCCTTTCGCCCCGGCTGTTCTGCCTGAATTTGCTTCCACTTATTTTCGTTCGGGAAGAAAAAGTCCTTACATGATCCTCATAGATCACACCAAACCGGAATACCTGGAACAATTAAAAAACGTAACGCATGTCAATGGGACAGCAAGGGTCCAGACAATAGACAAGACCTGGAATCCATTGTTTTACCAACTGGTACAGGCTTTTCAAAAAGAAAGCGGGATCGGTGTTTTACTCAATACCAGTTTTAATAAAAAAGGCATGCCCATAGTAGAAACCCCGGAACAAGCGCTTGCATTGTTCGAGGAATCAGCGCTGGACGTGTTGGTGTTAAATGAGTTCCTTATCTGTAAAAAATGAGGCTGTTTTTACCAGCCACCGCCACCTCCGCCGCCACCTCCGCCGCCGGAAAATCCGCCGCCACCGGAGAAAGACCCTCCGGAAGATGAACTTGGTGGAGTAGAAGCTGCGGAAATTGCAGAAGAAAAACTGCTCGCGTTGAAATGTGAGAATCCGTACATTCCCATTCCTGCATACCAGTAACCACTCATTCCGTATCCTGTTTTTAATTCCACGGGATCAAACTGGTTTTCCCATTCTTTGGCTAATCCAAGTACAATCGCATAAGGTAAAAGACGTTCGAAAGTCTCAAAATTGAGATCCGGAGGATTATTGAATTGAATGCGTTTTTTATCAGCGTATTCAATGAATAATTTCAACCCTGAAATGTGGTCCATGACCTTTCTTCCTTCAGGTGTCGGCTGCTCGAATAAGTACCCGTAAAGCAGGTTAATGCCGATACCAAGCGCGGCAATGAGCCCGATCACCCAATAGGAACCACCGAACAGGAATTTCAATCCGAAGGCAATCAGAATGAACAGGAATAAAAAGAGGTATTGGGTCCCGTTAATCCGTGAATTTAATAAGCGGTATTTTTCCTTATGACTTCTGGAAATATTTTCTCCCAGATCGTCCATTCCTTTTTTCAAGGTGCCGTTGTAGGTGTTTTCGTAAAATGTAAAAGAATCTTTATTCGAAAAGAAAGCCTGGTAAACTTGGTTTTCCGCAGAGGTTAAATCCTGTTTTGGGTTGTCAGATCTGGTAAAGGTATATTTGGTGGCGCCTTGTATATTTTCCTGTTTAATCTTCATCCAGCCTTTTGCTCCCAAAGCAGCTATTTGGCCGGTAAATGCAGTTGAAGTGACTACACCTCTGTTCATAACAGCATAAACATCTGCAGGTGAAAATCCTTCCGGAGCATCGTATTGCGGCATAATTGTTCCCGGTTTCGGATCACGTCCATATTTCCGCCAAAGCAGCGTGTTCCGAATGAGTTGAAAGGCAACCATGAAGATTAATAAAACCCACAGGGCGTGACTTTTAACCCAATACATGAAATTGTCAAAACCCGTTGGGTAGGTCAATTGATTTTTATCCCAGGATGCGGCAAAAGTCAATCCTTCGTACCAGGATAATCCCCGTTTTGTTTTGAAAACCAGTTCGTTATCCCCATTTTGAATGACCGTGAAATTTTCCCCGGAAGCTCCCTGACTTCCTGTGTAGGCGGTAAATTGTCTGAACTTAATTCCTTTTGGAAGTTGCACGGTAGCTCGTAAAGAATCGATAGTGAATGCCCAGCCATTTCCGTTTGTATTCCAGTACAATTCATCCGATTTATCCAAAAAGCGTAAAACGTGATTTACTTCGTAAGTAAATTCATAGACATGCTTTCCAATTGACAAGGTGGTTTCTTTGTTCCCGAAATACGTACGAATCCCGTTATCCATGTCTTCGGTGTGGTAGTCTTCGGTTTCACCATCTCTTTTCAAAGAAATAAACTTGAAATCCACGTCTGTTCTGCCGCCTTCATAGTCATAACTTAGAGGAATATCACGGTAAATTCCATGGTTGATCTGTCCCAACCCGCAATAAATGGTAATGCGCTCCGTGATTTGCATACTACAGTTTTGATTCACCCGATAAGTAGCATCAAAATAAATAATGCGTTCTATTTCTTCTTCCTGGGCAATTGAATTGATGCTCAGAAGAATAATCAAACCGGTGAAAAGGGATCGAAGGATCTTAGAAGTTGTCAGGAATGTCATGATGTTCGGATTTTGCTTGAACGTAATTGCGTTTGGTGTGTTTTCCAATTTTGGCAATCCAACTGTACGGAATTTTTTCCTGGCGGGAGTTGTAGGCTTCTACCGCACCATTATAGAATTGCCGGGAATAGAGCAGATGATTTTGTGTTTCCGTGATTTGAAGAAGTAATTTTTCAAAAGTTTGATCTGCTTTCAAATCGGGATAAGCTTCCTTAAGAACGTTGATTTTATTTAAAATTTGCGGAAATTGATCGTCTTTGTCCCAGATTCCGGCCCGTTTCTCAGCAAGCTCTTCCAATAGAACGGCTTCGTGTTTGGCATATCCGGAGGCAACCTGAACCAGTTTCGGGATTAATTCATGTCGCTTCAGAAGTTGAACGTCCATGTCTGCAAAAGCAGCTTCTACCAGGTTCCGGGAACCGATCAGCTGGTTGTGTAAAATCAGGCTTATGATGATAATGGTGAGGAATACTCCACCGGCAATAAGTAAGGAAATCATGCCGAAAAGTACTCAAATAATTCATGCAGAGTTAAGACCAATCAAGAATTAACCTTTATTTTCTTAATCATTTTTGCCCTTTGGAAGAGAACTTTTCGCTGAATTGATTCCTGCTTAGTGGATTTATGTTTGTGAAGAAAAACGCTCAATTACCCGACTGGATAAACTTAATAGAATCTTCCAATCGTTACCTGACCTTCCGGATGATATGTAGGAGTGACAACCTGCCGTTGCGGTTAGCGATCCCGAAAAGTGCTAAACCTAAAGTGTTTGTAAAACTGCTTTAGGTTTGCATTTTGGATCCTGATCCCACCTTTTCGTGGATCGTTCCGCAACGGCGGGGTTGGCCGAATGATGTAATTGAGCAAAGGCATTTTTGCTTACTTTTTTTGCCTTGGAAAAAAGTAAGAGACAATTTAAGGTTCTGCCCGCAATTGCTCAAACACGCTCACGTATTCCTCTAATTTTTGGAACAAACCTTTTAAATCGGCAGGAATTGCCTGTGGAAAAAGTTTTTGAATTTGCGTAATTCCACCTTTGGCCGCTTTTTCGGCCCCTGCTCTGTCTCCCGCGCCAAATCTTTCAGCCATCAGTTTCATGCTCTGATTTACTATTGCCACGGTCATCATGCGCTTGTGATTCATATCAAGTGTCATATCCAATAAACCGGTTGCCGGACTCCATTCCGGTTGCAATTCTCTCTCAACAACCTTTTGCTTTTTACTTACCGGATCGGTGTAAGTCATACGGGCAAGCACTTTTTGTTGTTCAATCGCAGGAGTTGAGTTGATGATGTCCATTTTAACCAGGGCCATTTTTTGCAGTCCGGGAAACAAATGATCGATGTCAACTGTTACTTTTCCGGCATTCACTTTCGCATTTTCATAACCCAATAAT
This sequence comes from uncultured Fluviicola sp., assembly GCA_965650615.1. Classification (GTDB taxonomy): domain Bacteria; phylum Bacteroidota; class Bacteroidia; order Flavobacteriales_D; family Crocinitomicaceae; genus Fluviicola. Next base: position 15,898 of record CBFGPJ010000002.1, read on the forward strand.
TGGCGGTAAGCAATTTGATCATTGAATAAAATCTCCAGCTTAACATCCGTCCCGATCGGATCAATGATCCCATCAAAAGTTTTTAAAAATGCCTGGCTATAATGAGTAGGATCACCGGCCATTTGCATGGTTCCACCTCCAATAGTTGCCAGTTGTTCCAATAAAGCAGCATTGTAATCATAGCCAACACCGATTGCCGAAATTTGCAATCCTTTTGCGGCATAGGTTTTAGCCAGGTTCACCGAAATTTCCGGTTCATCTCCACCATATCCGTCAGTTAAAAGAATCAAACGATTGACCATGTTTGGCTTTTTATTGGCTTCCAATTGTTTAAGCCCTTCTTCGAAACCAATGGAAATATTGGTTCCTCCCATTGGCTGCAATGCATTGATGATGTCCGAAATGGCGGCTTTGTTGGTAATGAACTGGGAAGGTAAAACTTTATAGACTTGATCGTCGAAAGCAACAATGCCAATACGGTCCTGAGAAGACATGCGATTGATCAATTCCAGCAGGGTCTTTTTCAATAATTCCAGCCTGTTATCGTTTGACATGGAGCCTGAAACATCGATCACCAACAGGAGATTTTTTGGAATAGCTGCCTTTTTGTTTTTGCTGTTTACTTTAAAACCGACTTCCAAAACAGCTTCTTTGGAAGATGCATTGAATTTATTTCCCCATTTCAGGAACAGGTCAACCTCATTGTCACTTGACGGATACTGAGCAGTTACAAAATCGTTTACGTTTAAAGCCACCAGGTCTTTTACGCGTGGAATGAAGGACTCAATGTTTTCCAGGCGCGGATCCGGGATGTAGTTGATCGTTTTTCCCATTGTAGCAAATCCTTTCATCCTGCTTAGATCAAGTACACTTGCGTCCCGCTGAAAGGTAAAATCAACCACGTATTTTGTCTTTAACGGAAGCATAAAAACAACCTTCCCGGTAGCATCGGTCTTCCCTTTGTATTTGATCGAACCTCCAACTGTTTTCAGATATACGGGCTCATTGGCTATTGGAGAGCCGCCTTTGCGAATAGTCAGGTCAACTACTGCATGGGAGCTGCTCGGTTTAATTCCCGCAGGAATCGTTTGGACAGTGTACTTTCCTTCCTGTTTTTCACTAAAAACCTTTTTTTCGTAAGTGAGGAAAGAAGTTCTTGCCGTGGATTCATCACCGAAATCTGCCCAGTCCATGGAGTTGATGTCTGCAACATCAATTTCGTAATCGTTTTTATTCGGGACCAGGAAAATACATTCTCCGGCAGCATTGGTTGTACCTGTAAATTGTTCTGCCAATGCAAAGCAGGTCAGTGTAACGGGGATATTTGCCTGGGGTCTGTCTTCACGGTTTTTCACAACAACCTTCAAACCGCAATGTGTAGCATCCGGACGTGGCATGGAAGGATATTTCTGAGTTGTCTTTTTGAAGACGATAGTAGACCGGTCGGGTAAAATACGGTTTTCACGTTCCCAAACCTCCAGGTCGTAGGTGATATGACCGCTGGCAGTTCCTTTGCCCCAGGCTTCCACCCAAAGGCAATTGTTCATTTCCCCAACGGAACCGATCCAGATTTCACCGTGATCAAAAACCATGTCCAGAGTCCCGGCAGCATTGGTTTTTTTTTCAATACGTTCAAAAGTGGTCGATTCAACAAAGCGAACAGAAAGATTTCCGGCGGGCTGATTCTGATTATTTACAACTTGTAAATGATAGCTGGTTTGTGCATGGGTAGTACCAATAGCTATCGGGACGCAGCAAAACGCTGCCAACAGGAGTCGAATTGGTTTCATAAGTTTGGAAAAAATGGGTTTGTACCATTCAAACTCCGGATTTCGAATTGGTTACACTTTGCCTTCCCGTTGCAAGTTCGCGATATTAGAAACAACCCTTTGCTGACAAGGCATTCAGAGAGTTTTAACTGGCCAAAAAATTAGTTGTCAGTAAACTTCGTGTTCCCCTTTCGGATTTAACCCGCATTTTTCACAGCCCGACTGTTTCTTTCGCTTGGAGGTCAATACAAAACGGCGAACCAGGTAAAATCCTGCTCCTAAAATTGCCACTATGACTAAAACAAGCTGCATTAGCTGAATAGAATAAAAGTGATATAAGCTCCAAGATACGCCAAAACGCCCATATATCCAACCTGGACGATCGGCCATTTCCAGGATTTTGTTTCACGTTTCACTACTGCCAAAGTTGCCATACATTGCATTGCAAAGACGTAGAAAACCAGTAAAGAAAGTCCGCTTGCCAATGTATATGTCGGGGTTCCGTCATCGCGCTTCTGGATTTTCAGTTTGTCGATCAATTGCTTCGGATTGTCATCTGCTTCATGCACGGAATAGATTGTGGCAAGGGATCCTACAAATACTTCACGTGCAGCGAAAGAGGTAAGGAGTGAAATTCCCATTTTCCAATCGTAACCAAGAGGCTTAATTACGGGCTCAATGAATTTCCCTAAATGGCCCATGTATGAATGTTCCAGTTTTACAGAAGCAACCTGGCTTTCATAATCTGCTATGGCCTTTTCGGTTTGAGCAACTGGTGCCGGAACTGTTTTTGCCCATCTTTCCATGTCTTTTCCCGGACCGAAGCTTGCCAAAGCCCACAAGATAATGGAGATTGCCAGGATAATTTTCCCGGCATCGAGCACGAAAATTTTCACTTTTTCAAAAACTTCAATTCCTACATTTCCCCAACGCGGGCTTTTGTACGCAGGCATTTCCAATAGGAAAACACTCAGTTCCTTCTTTTTGAAAAATTGTTTGATGATCCACGCTACCAACAAGGCTGAAATGACTCCGAGCAGGTACAGACCGAAAAGCACGAGCCCCTGCAAATTCAGGAAACCAAAGAGTATTTTTGAAGGAATGACCAAAGCGATTAACAAAGTATAAACGGGCAGACGGGCCGAGCAACTGATCAAAGGTGCTACAAGGATTGTCGTTAATCGTTCTTGCCAGGAACTGATGGTGCGTGTGGCCATAATTCCCGGAATAGCACAGGCAGCACTTGATAACAAAGGGACAATACTTTTCCCGTTCAGTCCGAATGGACGCATCAGTTTATCCGTTATGAATACAACACGGGCCATGTATCCGGTTTCTTCCAGGATAGAAAGCATGAAAAAGAGCAGCGCGATTTGAGGAATGAAGATCAGGACACCTCCAATTCCCGGAATTACTCCGTCAACGACTAAAGAGGTAAACACACCTTCCGGCATAATGCTTCCCAACCAGGTTGCCAGGGATGAGGTCCCCAGATCGATCCAGTCCATGGGGTAGGAAGCCAGGGTGAAAACGGTTTGAAAGATCACCAGTAAGATGGTGAGGAAAATCAGGTAGCCAAAAACCGGATGAACCAGCCATTTATCCAGTTTTGCGGAGAAATTTACTTCCGTTGGTTTTTTGCTTACAACCTGGTTCACAATCTGTTTAATCCGATCGAAACGGATGTTGGTATCTGCAATCTGACCCTGCAGATCACTTTTTGCTTTTAATGTTTCCCGCCTGGTTTCACGCGGAACAGGATCTTCAGCCATCCATTCTTTCAGTTCCGGAAGTCCGGTCCCGATCCGCGCATTCGTACGGATAATTTTTGCATCCGGAAAAGCCGCTTGTAAAGCAGAATGATTGATTTCAAAACCGTTTTTGGCAGCTACATCGGTCATGTTCAAAACCAGGGCCGTATTAAATCCTAGGTCGTAAATCTGAGTAAATAGTAAAAGGTTACGTTCTAGATTTGTGCTGTCCAGAACAACGATTGTCTTCTCAGGAAAATTTGAGTCTTTCGGATTTGATATTACGTTATAAACAACCTCCTCATCCTTACTTCTGGGATAAATACTGTAGGTTCCGGGGAAGTCGATGAGTTCCACTTCTTTGCCGTTGACATTCAAAAATCCCGAATGTTTATCGACAGTTACTCCGGGAAAATTCCCCACATGCTGACGAAGGCCTGTCAAGCGGTTGAACAGGGAACTTTTTCCTGTATTTGGGTTTCCGAAAAGAGCGATTTTCTTCATTATTCAACTTCGATCAGGTTAGCTTCAGAAAGACGCATCGATAAGGTATAGCCGGAAATATCAACTGCAATTGGGTCTCCGAACGGAGCTTTGAACAAAACTTCTACTTCCTTTCCGGGATAAAGCCCCATTTCCAATAATTTGGGCTTGAGTTCGCTTTCAGAAATACCAAGTACTCTGGCTTTTTGATGCAAGGGAAGCTGCGCAAGTTTTTTCATGGAAATCGAATCGAAATTGAAAATTTTGTGCAGCAAAATTACCGGAAGTAACTGAAAAACTAAATACCCTGTTTGTGGTATATCTTACTGATCGGACTTTAAGTCGTTTAGGATCTGCTGTACATCGTTTTCAGTGGATGTCAGCTTGTTTTTGCAAATTTGGATCAAGGCTGCAGCGCGTTTCACTTTTTCCGATAACAGGTCCACAGAAATCTCGCCGGATTCGATGTCCGAGATAATTTGCTGCAATTCTTCGTATGCCTTTTCGTATGTTAATGTTTCTTCTTTCACTAAACGAATTTACGGAAATAAAGGGAATTTTAATACCATGACGTAATATTGCGTTATTACGTCAAACTGAAGGTATGATCATTTGACATTTACCTTAAACTCCTGAGCCTCCGTAAGAATTTTCAATTCATCATTTTTTTTTGCCTGGTTCTTTGCAGAAAGCACTCCCTTTTCATTTGTCACAATAGCGTATCCTCTTTGCAGAACAGTAATCGGATCCAGCAATTTCAAATGACGTTCGGCTTGTTCCAGCTTAACTGTTTCCGCTTCAAGAGCTCGCGGAAGTATGCGGACCAATTGATTTTGTTGATTGAATACTGTTTGAAGGTTCGAATTCAACACCGATTTACTATGAATTTGAAGCAGGTTGGTATCGTTTTCCAACTTACTTTTTTGAGCTTCGAATAAGTAGGAAGAAGAAGAACGTATTTGGTTACGGAGTTCTGTTAAGACTTGGTTGGAATAAGTCATCCGATGTTTCACCCGGAACTCGAAATTCCTGACGGTATTCAGGAAGTTGTTCTTTTCAAAGAGAATGGCTGCCTGAACTTCCTGCTGAAAAGTACGGATCAATTGTCCGAATTGATTATTGGCTCCCTGGATGAAATGCTGAATTTGTTTAGGAAGCTTCCATAAAATTTCATCCAATGGTTCATCCAGTTCTTCGAAAATACGAAGCAGGAAATAGGCCATATCGGAGGGGGTGATCCCATTCCGGAAAGCAATCATTTCACAAACGGTGAGATTCGTTGAGTGCCCGATTCCGGTCAAAACGGGAAGAGGAAAGGTTGCAATGGCCTTTGCCAGTTCGTAATTGTTATAACAATGCATCCCGATTTCACCGCCACCACCACGAATAATGACAACTGCATCAAAATGCTGTTTCACTTTTTCAATGCGCTTCAATTGATTTTGAATGGAGGTAATAGCGGCATCTCCCTGGAGTGTTGCTTCAAAGAGGAATGTACTGAAGTGGTAACGTTTCGGATGTCCGTTCAGCAAGGTTACAAAATCGGAATAGCCTTTACTGTCGGCTTGTGAGATGATGGCCAACCGTTTTGGGACCAATGCCATTTCCAGGTTTTGGTTTGCATTGAGGATTCCTTCCCTGTTGAGTCGTTCGAGCGTTTCCTGTCGTTCACGTTGCAGGGCACCCAAAGTGTAATTCGGATCAATGTCGATGATCTCCAATCCGATATTGTAGAGTGGGTGATAGGTGATCTTCACGTGGAACAGTAATTCCATTCCGTCGTGCAGCGGTTCTTTTACAATCTCGAAGAACTTTTGCTGGATCCGGTCAAAATTTTGTTTCCAGATAGTCCCGCGCATTTCTACTACGATGGATTCTTCTTCTTTCTGGACCAGTTCCGGGTAGCAATGTCCTTTCCGGGTTTGGTTCAGCTTGTGCATTTCAGCCGTTACCCAGTAAGTACGCGAATAGCGTTCAGCAATCGTTTTGCGTATCGATTCTGCGACCTGTTTGAGTGTAAAATGCTTTGGACTTTCCATTAGTTAAAGGTACGGAAAGGATCGGTGTTTTTGGGTTTATTCCTGATCCAATATATCGTCCGCACCGTTTTTCTTTAGAAATTGTTTTCGGACTTGCAAAAAGGTAATCCCATAAGCAGCGCTTAGAAATAATCCTGGGATAACCAGAGTAATTGCTTTTCCTTTATGTTCAGAACCTGCAAAAAGCAATAATCCTGTACCTGAAACAAGAAGGATCAATCCGATTATTAGATAAGTGACTATTTTTTTCATGGTATAAATCTATTTATAGTCAGAATAATCTACCATGATCTTTTCAAAAAGCGGATTTTCCGAAAGCAATTGTTCCAGTTTCAATATATCTGCCTGATTCTTGTCTTCACCTATCAGAAAGAAGAAATCCCATACGGTATCTCTTGAAAGTAGGACCGTTCCTTCTTTGGAATGAAAGTAAAAACACCATTCGTCGTTTTGCCAGATATCTTCTGCTTTTCCTTGTTTGAAACCGTTTTGTAAAAGAATGAGAAAAAGATCTTCCTGTAGCTGATTGGGTTCATCTTTCCCATCGAGCTCGAGTAGCAATTCTTCCGAACCATAACCTGGTCGGAGCTTGAAGGTATATTTTGAATCGCTTTTCATTGGATTCTCCAAGGTGGATTCAAACGGTTTTCACCTGCAAAGAATAAGATCAGCTGATTTCCATCCGGATCTTTCAAATAAGCTTCCCGCCAAAGCCACGATTTATCATTCGGAGGTTTGTCAAATACAATTCCTTTCCGGATGAGGTGATTTACTCTTTCATCCAGGTCTTCACATTCGAAATAAACGGAAATTCCGTGACCGTTTGGAAGCTGATCCGTTAAATGGACCGAAAAAGTAGAAGTTCCATCCGGGCATTCAAAACGTGCATAATGGTCCGACTTAACAATCAGCTTCAGTCCCAGTGTTTGGTAAAAAGCAATCGACTTTGGAATATCGAGGGAAGGAACGGTTATTTGGTTTAAGTTCATAGATCACTATTTATAGTTACCGTCGCTATCTGTTTTTGTCATAAACATCTCTCCATTCCTGTTGCCTGTAAGTATATTATCATTTCCGTCCTTCAGCAGGTTTAGCGCATTTCCACCGTAATAATCATTGAACTTTTTGAACCAAACCTGGTTCCCGTTCTCATCTGCTTTTAAGAGAATGATTTTTGTTTGCCCATTGTTTATATCATAAACGGATCCGCAGATGGTAAAAGTACCGTCCGGGTTTTGTTTGACAGAGTTCCCTTCTTCTGAAATGCCAAAATCGGAGCTACCGTATTCTTTTTCCCAGATCACATTCCCCAAATTATCGGTCTTTACAAGCATCACCTGGGTTTGCTGAAAAGGTATTGTGCGCTGTCCACAGGTTACTAATTCTCCGGATGCTAACTCAATAGTTGAAAATCCCCATTTCCAAATAGGGCCGATTTTTTGTGACCATAATTGCTGACCCGAAGCACTAACTTTCAACAGTAGAAGTGATCTGCCGCTGTCACTAGGGTCTTCATCGGTGCCTGTTACAAGGTATTCTCCGTTTTGAGTTTCCAATAAGTGAAAAGCAGTCTCCTGATCAGCATTCGGATAACTTGTTTCCCACAGCAAATTTCCCTGCAAATCAACTTTTATAAGGTAGATATCAGAAAAGGAGCCGGCACCGAAACTATTGGTAAAACCGGAAATCAGGATGTTTCCGTCAGAAGTGACGATGATATTGGATCCGTAATCATCATCCGTTGAACCATAGGTTTTGGTCCAGATAGTGTCACCGGAGGCATTTAATTTTATGAGGAGCACATCGATTTGAGAACCAGCATTCCGGTGGGTTGTTCCACAAACAAAGATTTCACCATTCTTTTCCACAATTCCTTTGGCAGAGCTTAAAGCTCCCGCATCAAAATCGGTTCTCCAGACCTGTGTTCCTGATTTGGTGATTTTGAGAACAGAAATATCCGCTCCGTAACCGGTATTGCCACAAATCAATAAATTCCCATCACTGGATAAACAGGTTGAATTATCATTGGTTCCCATTCCGCCGGCAAATGTGTAGTAGTTTGCAGTTGGTTGGGATTCGGGATCTTTTTCTTTTTTGCAAGCGGTTAGGGTCAGAAAGACCAATCCTATAAGACTTAATTGTTTCATGAATTCGATATCAGGTTGTTGTCTATAAATATAGGTGATTCTGCTGTATGAATCTTTTAAAATGATTTTGAATCTTTGGTATCCGTATTTTTAAATTGAATTTAGTGGTTTAATTAGAGTTATTTATTTTCTTCCTGCATAAATCCGTGCCGCCAATTCCTCTGCTTCTGCTTTGGTAAAGTTTCCACTGATCTCCGTTTTTCCACCTGCAATTGCATCGTTCACTACCGGACATGAAAGTACGTGGTCGTCTATCGTGATAGCAATAGTACGTCCGATGTTTTTACGGGTCATTATTTCCCAATCGTGAGCTCCCTTGCTATCCATGGTAATCGATACAACCGGTCTTTGCATGTATTCGGAGATTGTTGCTTCGGCGCTTATGATAGATTTCCCATCAACAATTGCTTTGTTTCCGGTTGGAACTTTAACCACATACAAAGCATACATTTTGTGTCCATTTTGGGTTTCTTCTACTCCGTAAGACCACATGAATCGAAGATCAGCGGGAAAAATCTTTTTAACTTCCGGGATCGCAAGCATAGCATCAACTCTGGACATATCTTCTTCATTAGCATACCACATCGTGAAATTGCTATTGGGGCGAACAAGTGCATTTAAACCTCCTGGATTTTCCGTCATGCTCAGGTTTTTTTTAGCAGCTAACGTATCGTGTTCATGGATCCATTTACAAGCCGTTTCCCATGAAGGAGCGATTTCTGCAAAAGAGTATGTTTCAAAGAATTGCAGATTACCTGCTTTGACATGTTTTAAATGAGGTGGTTGTGACTGGGATCCGCAGGAAAAGAGAAATACAGATAAAAGAAAGTAGATTAGTTTCATAGTAAGACATTTACCAATAAAAATATTTTTTTAATTGCGATTGTTTGAACCTCCAC
>CBFGPJ010000003.1:0-19811 GCA_965650615.1 uncultured Fluviicola sp.
TAAAGGTGAATCTTCGATTTCCCCCTTTGGAGGGGGACCAAGGGGGAGGACAAATCCGATTAGCTTATTACCAATGTCATAAAAAAAGCCCTGACATTTATCGTCAGGGCTTCAATCTAGTTATTGTCAGCTGTGGCTAACATATCAATCAGCCGCGGCTGATCTCTTATTTCTTTCCAAGCGTCAACACTTCATTCCAGCGCAACGGAATTGTTGTTTTTTCAATTTTGACCTGTGTACTTTCCTGGAATACTCCGTTAAACAGCAACCACATTTCAACCATCTGCATATCATTTTTGGAGCCGCCTTCCATCTTGTTCCAGGAAGCTGTAATTGATTCTGTTTTACCCTTTTCAATTGCTACCACATCTGCTTTTGCCTTTGCAGTTGCGTAAACAGCACCATCCGGCATTCTCATAGACATTTTTGCTGGAGATGCAAAACCAATTCCTTCTCCGTTGTAAGTCACATTAAATTTCACTTCGGTCTTTGCACTTGTCTTGGATGAATTTACCAGTGTCACTGTGAAATTCTCCGCAACAAACTCATTCGATGAGATCGGCAAACGGAACTCAGGAGCTTTTGAAGCATCTTTCAAACGTACTTTATAGAATCCGTCGCATACAAAATTGAAAGAACGCGCGTCATTTAATTTATCACCTGTTGCTTTCAACACTCGTTTTTTATTGTCATAAGGTGCGATCAATAATTTATCTTCTTTAAAACTTAGAGGCTTCCCTCCCATTTCGAATTTTCCTTCTTCGGGGACATACAAAACCCAATCATTCGTCTTGTTGGTGATCGTCATTCTGAATTTCACTTCTTTCGGAAGTGCGACGATATTATCAATTTCTACTTTATAGTTATCTGTTTCAAAGGTTGTGTCGTTGTAGTACACTTTCTCATATTGACCGAAAACAGTTCCCGAAAGAGCCATTGTTCCAATAAAACCGGCCATCATCAATACTTTCATAGGTTTAATTTTTTAATTTCCCCCAAACTTACCAAATTCGTGCCAATCAGTTTTACCAGTGGTCAAATTCCTAATTCCTATCCCGATAGCTATCGGGACCTAATTCCTAATTAAAAAAGTTCAAAGAGTTGACTTCGACTACGCTGCGCCTATGCTGTAGCTCCTGCGTAAGCATTCAGTCACCTTGTTCGGTAAAGTTTCAATATTCGCAATTCGCTCCGTCAGCTGACGGACGCAATTCGCAATTCTTACCAATCTCCTGAGAACTATTTTCTTAAATCCAAAAACACTACCGTTAACTAAGGCATTTCAACAGATAAAATTGTTTCAAAAAAAGGTATGGAATCATTTATTAGATTAGAATAGAGTAAAGCCAAAAAGGCCTATTGGATTTACGTTTAGCTAGATAATAAACTTAAAAAAAACCAAATCATGGTACTTACACTTTCAATCATGGCAATCATAGTAGCGTTCTCGCTTTATGATTACTTCTCTTCCAGGTCATGGCAAATGGTGACTTCGAAAGAGCGCAATGAAACCGTATTCGAAAATCGAAACAAAGAATACGGTGCATATCAAATCCGGAGAGATTATGACAAACGAATCTTACTGGTATTCTTAGGTGTTACCGTCGGGATCGGAGCCTTATGGGGCGCATCCAATTTGTTCAGACCGCTTGAACAGAGAAAAGATCCTAAGCTCGTAACCGAAAACATTGTCGAACTATTCAAAGAGGAGGAAGTTCTTGAAATTCCCGAACCGGAAAAAATCGAACAACCGGCAGTAGAATCAATGGCAGATATTACAGCATTCCGTGTTCCAAGACCTGAAGACGATCCGATTAATGAACCTCAATTAGGACCTATCGATCCTGAAAAAAATATCGGTTTGGAAAATCAAAAAGGTGATGGAAAATCCATTTGGGATGAGCCGGGAATTATACCTCAAGGAACAGGTGGAGGAGGAAAAATCGAAATCAAAGTTCCGGAGAATAAAATTCACGAAACGGTTGATGAAGCCGCTCTATTTCCCGGTGGAATTCCTGCTCTGCGTCAGTTCATCGCAGACAATATTGATCTTAGCATGATCGACGGAAGTTCTAAAATCTCACTGAAGTTCGTAGTTGATACAAACGGAGAAATCTCTTCTGTAATCGTGACCCGCAACAGCGGAGATTGTGAGTCTTGCGAAAAAGCTGCAATCAAGGTGGTAAAATCCATGCCTAAATGGACACCGGGAAAAGTGAACGGTGAACCCGTAAAAAGTTACTACCGACTTCCGATCAATATTCAATAAAAACAATTTTCTTTTTCATAATCCGGAAAGGTGCCTTTCAGCCGCGGCTGACTCAGGCGCCTTTCTTATTTTACAACAAACGTATTCTGCAATACGGACAAGCTCTGACAATGTTGGAGCAAACCCTCCAATACTCATATTTGTAAAATTGGTAAGATCTGCAAATAAGACCCGAGCTTACAAAGAAACCTTGAACTCGCTTAATTCTAAAATTTTAGGAAGTTTTGTTCAATAAAAATTGGATAAAAAAATAAAAACAGTAACTTTGCGCCCAAATTAAGGAATACACTTAAAAGGCAACAAAATGTCCAAAATTCAAGGAAAAATATCACAGGTTATCGGACCGGTTGTCGATGTAACATTCGACAAAGGCATGTCACTTCCAAATATCTATGACGCATTAGAAGTGTTCAAGGCAGATGGAACAAAGGTAGTACTAGAGGTACAATCACACGTTGGAGAGAATTCAGTGCGTGCAATCTCTATGGACTCCACTGACGGATTCCGTCGTGGAATGGAAGTTGTTTCTACCGGAAGCGCTATTAAAATGCCTACCGGAGATCAAATCAAAGGTCGTTTGTTTAACGTAGTTGGTGAAGCTATTGACGGTATCAACGCTGTTGACAATACAAATGGTTTACCGATCCACCGTGAAGCTCCTAAATTTGAGGACTTATCCACAGCAACAGAAGTGTTGTTTACAGGTATTAAAGTAATCGACTTGATCGAGCCTTACGCAAAAGGAGGTAAAATTGGTCTTTTCGGTGGTGCCGGTGTAGGAAAAACAGTATTGATCCAGGAATTGATCAACAACATCGCTAAAGGACACGGAGGTTTATCCGTATTCGCAGGTGTAGGTGAGCGTACTCGTGAGGGGAACGACTTACTACGTGAGATGTTGGAATCAGGAATTATTAAATACGGAGATGCTTTCCTTCATTCTATGGAAGAAGGAGGATGGGATCTTTCCAAAGTTGATTTGAACGAAATGAAAGAGTCTAAAGCTACTTTCGTATTCGGTCAGATGAATGAGCCTCCGGGAGCTCGTGCTCGTGTTGCACTTTCCGGATTGACAATGGCAGAATATTACCGTGACGGTGATGGAGAAGGTCAAGGAAAAGACATCCTGTTCTTCGTTGATAACATCTTCCGATTCACGCAGGCTGGTTCTGAGGTATCAGCGCTACTTGGACGTATGCCTTCGGCAGTAGGTTACCAACCAACATTGGCAACTGAAATGGGTGCGATGCAAGAGCGTATTACTTCAACAAAAAGAGGATCTATTACATCTGTACAAGCGGTTTACGTACCTGCGGATGACTTAACGGATCCGGCTCCGGCAAATACATTTGCTCACTTGGATGCAACAACGGTATTGTCCCGTAAAATTTCCGAGCTAGGAATCTACCCTGCTGTGGATCCATTGGATTCTACATCCCGTATCCTTACTCCTGCAATTTTGGGTGATGAGCATTACAACTGTGCTTCCCGTGTGAAAATCACATTACAGCGTTACAAAGAATTACAGGATATCATCGCGATCCTTGGTATGGATGAATTGTCTGAAGAAGACAAAATGATCGTTCACCGCGCACGTCGTGTTCAACGTTTCTTATCTCAGCCATTCCACGTTGCGGAGCAATTTACAGGAATCCCTGGAGTATTGGTAGATATCAACGAAACAATCAAAGGATTTAACATGATCCTTGATGGTGAAATGGATAAATATCCTGAAGCAGCATTCAACCTGAAAGGAAGCATCGAAGATGTAAAAGTTGCAGGTGAAAAAATGTTAGCTGAAGCTTAAATAAAGACATTAGACGAAAGACAAGAGACAAAAGACACTTATTCAAGTCTTTTGTCTTCAGTCTTCAGTCTTTAATCTAATAAGTATGCAATTAGAAATTATCACTCCGGAGACATTAATCTACAAAGGTGAAGCAACTGCGGTTCAATTTCCGGGATTAGACGGATCTTTCCAGGTGTTGAATAACCACGCACCGATTATCTCCGGATTAGCAGCCGGAGCAATCAAGGTGGATTTAGTTGAGGCTTTTAAAGTAACAGCTAAAACAAATCCAAGTATCACCGCTGAAAACAATGGTAAAACGATCCATGTTGCGATCAAAGGTGGTGTTGTGGAAATGCAAAACAATAAAATCATCGTGTTAGCTGAATAATACGTAGTAATAAACCGATAAAGAGGGGCTCGCCGAGGCGGGTCCTTTTTTGTTAAGGTCTGTTATAAAAACGTATTTTTGCACTAGTACATAAGATTCTTTAATTATTTTCGTTCTGTAATCATGAATCTACAGGATCAAATAGATTTGACAAACGTGCCAAAGCATATTGCCGTCATTATGGACGGGAATGGACGCTGGGCTAAAAAACAAGGTCAGGAACGCTTATACGGTCACTCTTTTGGAGTTGACTCTGTTCGTGCTACCCTGACAGCATGCAAGAATATCGGGGTAAAATATGCCACAATGTATGCTTTCTCCACAGAGAACTGGAGCAGACCTCATGACGAGGTAGAAGGTTTGATGAGCCTGCTTGTCTTTACTATCGCAAATGAAGTCGAAGAATTAAACGCTCAAAATGTTCGCTTATTGAGCATCGGTGATACTGCCGGCTTACCGGAAGATTGCCAGAATGAACTATACAACGCGATCGAATCAACTAAAAATAACACGGGGGTCAACCTGGTAATCGCTCTGAATTACAGTTCCCGATGGGAAATAGCTGAAGCGGTAAAAGAATTAGCCTTACAAGTGAAGAATGGAAATTTGGAAATTTCATCCATTACACCCGAATTGATTACTGCCACATTATCAACTAAAAATATACCCGACCCTGAATTATTGATCCGCACTAGCGGCGAACATCGTTTAAGCAACTTTCTTCTTTGGCAGGCGGCTTACAGCGAATTTTACTTCACCCCCGTTTTATGGCCTGATTTCCGCGAGGATGATCTGTACAAAGCCGTTCTTGACTATCAATCAAGAGAAAGACGTTTCGGAATGGTATCCGAGCAATTATAAATTATCCTATGAAAAAATTCCTATCAATTTTATTTCTTGCGTGCATTTCTTTGTCCTTTGGGCAAGTAGACGATACATTGAAAGTAAATAACACTACAAATAAAGTTGATTCTACCAAATCATCTGCTACCACAATTGGTGGAATGGATTTCAATTATGGTAAAGCAGAAAAATACATATTAGGGCCGATTCGCATTGAAGGTGCTGACAATTTCGACCCGCAAGCCATTAAATTAATTGCCGGGCTGAAACAAGGGGAAAGTATTACCATTCCTTCAGACAGGATCAGTAACGCAATCAAAAATTTGTGGAACGAAGGTTTGTTTTCCCAGGTTTCCATTGAAGCTGAAAAAGAAGTTGCAGGAGTTATTTATTTAGTTATTAAGCTTACTCCCCGACCAAAACTTTCCCGTTTCCGCTTTACGGGTGTTACAAAAAGAGAAGTGGACAAGATCCGGGAGGAAGTGGATCTGTCATCCGGTCAGACAATTACTGAAAACCTGTTGTTCAAGACCAAGAACAAAATCAGAGGTTACTTCCTTGAAAAAGGGTTTAACAATGTTCAGGTAAACATTACACAAGTACCGGATACCTTAATCAATAATTCCGAAATCTTCTTCATTGATATTGATAAGGGGAAAAAAGTAAAGATCAAACGCATTGAATTTGATGGAAATACAACCATAAAACCCTGGAAATTGCGCAGAGCAATGAAAGACACAAAAAGAAGATCTATTATGCGGGTCTTCAAGCGCTCAAAATTCAATAACACAGCTTATACACGGGATAAAGAAGCCGTTCTGGACAAATTCAGAAGTGTTGGTTTAAGAGACGTTCACTTTACTACGGATTCCGTTTACAAAATAAACAGCCGTAATTTGGGGATCTACCTGAAGGTAGATGAAGGTCAGAAGTATTATTTCGGGAATATCTCCTGGATCGGTAACACAAAGTTCAGTTCAGGTGTTCTGGATACGGTTTTAGGAATCAAATACGGTGATGTTTACGATAAGCCGTTGCTGGATCAGCGTTTGCACCAAAGTCAGGATGGAAGGGATATCACATCACTTTACATGGACAGAGGATACTTATTCTTCCATTTGGAACCGGTAGAAACCGGGGTTAATGACAATCATATCAACTACGAAATGCGTATTGTTGAAGGGAAGGAAGCCCGTGTGAAAAATGTCATTATCAAAGGGAACTATAAAACGAATGAACATGTAATCCGTCGTGAGATCCGTACAAAACCAGGTGATCTGTTCAGTCGTAATGATATTATTCGTACGCAGCGTGAATTAGCTCAATTAGGTTATTTCAACGAGCAAGGATTCCAGGTACTCCCAATTCCAAATCCACAGGATGGAACAGTGGATATCGAATACACGGTAGAAGAAAAATCAGCTGACCAGATTGAGCTTTCAGGAGGGTATGGAGCCGGGCGCATCATCGGGACACTTGGATTGACATTCAGCAATTTCTCCGTTAAAAATATTTTCAAGCCGAATTCATGGAGTCCGCTTCCAACCGGTGACGGACAACGACTTTCTATTCGTGCACAAACGAATGGAAGAATTTACCAGGGATACAACTTCTCTTTCACAGAACCATGGTTAGGAGGAAAAAAACCGAATTCCTTTACATTCTATCTGAACCATACTTCATTCTCTTCCAGTTTGACTTTGAAAAAGCGTGACCCGAATTACTCAGGAGTTGGGATCACAGGAATGGGTGTCGGTTTGGGAAGACGTAAAAAATTCCCGGATGATTATTTCAGCGCATACTATGAATTGGCATACCAATATTACGATGTAAGAAATTATTCGTCTTTGTTCCCGAGCTTCAACGACGGATACGCAAACGACATCAGTTTGAAATATGCTTTGCAGCGTAACTCGATCAATTCGCCGATCTATCCGACGGAAGGGTCCAAGATCTCATTTACTGCAAAAGGAACACTTCCTTACTCATTAATGGGTGGTAAAAAGGATTTCAGTACCATGTCAGCACAGGAAACATTCAAATACCTGGAGTACTATAAATTGAAATTCACCTTTGAATATTATTTACCATTGACACCTGATAAGAAATTGATCCTGATGCCACGAATCGGGTTCGGTTACATGGGCGCATACAACCTTGCGAAAGGATTGACACCGTTTGAGCGTTTCAGCTTGGGAGGTAGTGGTCTTTCCGGGGTAAACCAATTCGGAGGTCGTGAGATCATTGCATTGAGAGGATATGATGACAATGCACTTTCTTCCAGCGGTGGTGATCCGATCGTTGCAAAATATACGATGGAATTACGTTATCCGATCTCATTGAACCCGCAGGCAACTTTCTTTGTTTTGGCATTTGCCGAAGCAGGAAATACTTACACCGGATTCAAAACCTTCAATCCGTTCAACGTAAAACGAAGCGTTGGTGCGGGTGTTCGTATCTTCCTTCCAATGTTCGGTATGCTTGGATTGGATTACGGTTGGGGCTTCGACAAATTGGATAAACACTCTTCCGGATATGGAGGTTCAATTGATCAATCAATTGATTCGAAAGGTTTCTTCCCTAAATTCACATTCACCATCGGTATGAATCTTGGTGAGCTTTAAACAATAAAAATGTTATCTTCGTCGTTCTTTCAAATTTCGCCTATGAAAACTCTTGTTTTATGCTTGTTCATGGTCTTTGGCATGACCTTTGTCAGTTCCGCTCAAAAGTACGGGTACATTGACTCAGAATTCATTTTGGGTAAAATGCCGGAATACAAAGAGGCTAAGGAACGTTTAGACAAATTAGCCGAACGTTGGACGAAAGAAATTGAAGAGCGTTATGAAATGATCAAAAAGAAAAAGGAGAATTTTCTAAGAGAAGAAAGTTTATTGCCCAGCGAAGAAAAAACAAAACGCGAAGAGGAAATTAAAACATTGGAGTCCGAAGCTATGCAAATGCAACAAACACGCTTTGGGGTTTCCGGCGATTACTTCCAGAAACGACAAGAACTGATCAAACCGATTCAGGATCGGGTTTACGAAGCAATGCAAACAGTTGCTTCAAAACGGAATTATAGTTTTATCTTTGACAAATCAAATCAAAGTAACCTCGTTTATGCAGATAGCAAATTTGATATCAGCGACGAGGTACTTAGAGAAATGGGGGTCAGCTCCAAGTAACGATTAGCTGCGGCTGACGACACTACAACGAACGGCAATGCGGTTGTAAAATGCTGCCACAACAAAAACAAACGAAACACAAAAACAAAAATGAAAAAAATCCTATTTGCCCTGGCACTAACTGTATGTGCAATCGCAACTACACAAGCTCAAACGAAAATCGGGCACGTGAAATCACAAGTATTGCTGGATACGATGCCTTCCCGTAAAGCTGCAATTACTGAGATCAAAGATATTGAAGCTGCAGGCTTAAGAGAGTTAAAAGCTGCCGATAGCACTATCCAGGCTGCTTATCTGAAATATCAGGCTGATGTTAACGCCGGTAAATTCACATCTGCTTCTGTAAGAGAATACGAAGAAAACCGTATCCGTCGTATGCAACAAAACCTGGAGGAGCGTCAACAACAAATCGACCAGCAATTACAGATTATGACGCAAGAAATGAACGTGGTTATCCTTGACCGTGTTAAGAAAGCAGTAAACATTGTTGCTACAGCTAAAAAGTTCAACTACATCATTGATGAAAGCACGACACTTTATTCAGCAGGTGGAACAGACGTAACAAATGAAGTAATCGTTGAGTTATTGAAACTGGAAGCAGAAGCTGCTAAGAAACCAGGAAAGTAATTCTCAGATAATAACATTGAAAAGGTGCCTTCGACTTCGCTCAGGCACCTTTTTTATTTAACACACTTTAATTACCCTGGTAATTAATAACATCGTATATTTGTAACATGAAACGCCAATCATTTGTAAAAGGTATGTTAGGATTTGCTGCACTTGGTGGATTGACTTCCGTTCATTCACTTGGGAAATTATTAAACGAAGAAGATTATACGTATCCCGTATTGTTTATCGGTCATGGTTCTCCGATGAACGGAATCGAAGACAACCACTTTTCGAAACAATGGAAAAGTGAAGTAGAACATTTGCCAAATCCGAAAGTAGTTCTTGTTATCTCGGCCCATTGGCTCACAAACGGGACCTATGTTACAGCCATGGAGCATCCGCAAACGATTCATGATTTCGGTGGATTTCCTGACGAATTATTCGCAGTGCAATATCCTGCTCCGGGAAGTCCGGAATGGGCGCAACAAACCAAGGACCTGGTAAAAAGCACCAGCGTTCACCTTGACCATGAATGGGGCTTGGATCACGGTACCTGGACCGTTGTTCGTCATATGTATCCCAACGCAGATATTCCGGTACTTCAGCTTTCTATTGATTACAATAAACCGGCAGCCTATCATTATACGTTGGCACAGGAATTAAAAGAATTGCGCAAGAAAGGAGTATTGATCATCGGAAGTGGAAACATGGTACACAATCTCCGCATGGTTGCCTGGGATAAGTTAAACACCTCGAATTACGGTTACGATTGGGCCATTGAAGCAAACGAAACGTTCAACAGACTGATCACCGACCGAAATCACCAGGCATTGATCGATTATCAAAAACTCGGCGATTTTGCACAATTGGCGATCCCTACTCCGGATCATTATTTCCCACTGATCTACAGTTTAGGCCTATCGGATTCAAAGGATGAGATTACAATATTCAACAATGAATTGGTAGCCGGTTCCCTGAATATGACTTCTGTTCGATTTGGGTAAAACAGAAAGGTTGTGTACTTTTGGACCATGTCAGTGAAAGGTCCAATTGGTGTTTTTGATTCCGGATACGGTGGATTAACCGTCTTGAAAGAAATCAGAGAGAAACTACCTGAATATGATTTTCTCTACCTGGGAGATAATGCAAGAGCTCCGTATGGTTCCAGAAGCTTCGATGTCATTTATGAATATACCTGGCAAGCGGTTCAGGCCTTGTTTGACCGGGATTGTTCCCTGGTGATCCTGGCTTGTAATACTGCGTCAGCAAAAGCATTGCGCAGCATTCAGCAAATCAAACTTCCTGAATTATACCCCGATAGACGCGTATTGGGTGTTATCCGGCCAAGTACGGAGGAACTTGACAAGCACACAAAAACAAAACACGTTGGTGTATTGGGAACTGATGGAACCATCCGTTCGAACAGTTATCAGATCGAATTGGCAAAATTTGCTCCGGACCTGGTTGTCAATCAGCATGCCTGCCCGATGTGGGTGCCTTTGATCGAGAATAATCAATTTGATACTCCCGGAGGTGTTTATTTTATTCAGAGTGATTTGGTATCCATCCTGGAAAAAGATCCCAAAATTGATACGATCCTCTTGGCTTGTACGCACTATCCTATTTTGATGGAACAATTGAAACGTTTGCTCCCGGATCATATCGAAGTTTTGGCCCAGGGAAAAATTGTTGCAGAAAGCCTGGCAGATTACCTGGCCCGTCATCCTGAAATCGATGCGCTATGTTCAAAAGGAAGTTCTGTCAGATACCTTACAACTGAAAGTGCAAAAGATTTCAGTGAAAAAGCTTCGCTTCTGATGAATGATCAGATTGAAGCAGAACATTTAACCTTACATTAAAACGCTGCTCCTTGACCTTAGAAATAATCGGATATTTTTTAGCACTTTTTGTCGGGCTGGTACTCGGAACCCTTGGTGGTGGCGGTTCTATTTTAGCTGTACCTATCCTTGTTGCCTTTTTCCAGCTGGAACCACAAAATGCAACCGTTTATTCCCTGTTCATTGTAGGTGTAACTTCTTTATTCGGGGCAATCCAGCATTTTAAATCAAAATTGATCAATCCGCTGAACACCTTACTATTTGGAATTCCCGCAGTAATCAGTATTTCCCTGACGCGTTTATTTATTGTTTCGGAAATTCCTGATCAGATCCATTTGGGAGAACATATCGTCTTTGGGAAGAACACCTTCATCATGGCTTTGTTCGCAATTCTCATGATCCTTGCTTCTATTCCAATGATCCGGGGACAAAAGGAACATCCCTCAACAAAAAAGAACCGGCCTCTTATCCTGGTGATCTTCGGAGCCATTATAGGACTCATTAGCGGACTGGTCGGAGCAGGTGGAGGCTTTATGATCATTCCTTCCCTTTCCATTTTCATGAAAGTTCCCATCAAGAATGCCATCGCAACTTCTATTGTGATTATTGCAATCAATTCCCTAAGCGGATTCACAGCAGAATTATTTACACCCAATTTAAAATTAAACTGGGTGATCCTTCTTGGTTTTACGTTGATTGCAACAGCAGGGCTCATCATTGGATTGAAACTGAACCATAAGATCCAGTCTGCGAAACTCAAAAAAGGGTTCGGTATCTTTGTACTCCTGATAGGAATTTCTATCCTGGTAACAGAGTTAGTTTCCGGTCGTTAGAACAACTTCAGGCTCACACTGAATTTAGCTGTAATGTTATCTTCAACTTTCGGTGAAATCACACCGCCGGCATAGTGGTAGAAAGCTCCGATACCAAATCCGACTCTGCTAAGAATAAGCAAGTTATTTGCCAGTAACCCAGTTTCTGCATACCCTTTATCCAATGAATTAAATGCAATGGAATGACGGCTCTGATCTTCTTTGCTTCCATACGCTATTGCATGGTGAATGGCAAATTGAGGCGCGGTCCATTTTTTATTCGTCTTAATGGATTTGAAATCAAATCGTGTAAACAAAGCCGACATCCGAGAGGAATAATAAGTAGAGGCCATCATCGTTTCAAAAGTGTTTGCCGCCGACAATTTCCACATTCCGCCTGTACCCTGCCCAACTTGCTGTAACAATAAAGGTGCATCTCCTTCAACCACCGTTCCCATCAACACGTAGGTTAATTTACCTACTGCGCGAACAGGTACAATTTGCTGAATACCTGCCGTTACACGCGTATAATCAATTTTAGCTGCCGTGACTCCCGGAAGGCTTTTCGTAACTTTCATGGTCAGGATCGGCCATTTTGAGCCTAAAGAAACCCGTTTTGTTCCCAGAGACACCACTTTATCACGAATTGCCCAGGTTAATTCCAAAGAGCTTTCGGCAACATCATAATGGTCGATCGATCCCATTTCAGGTTTTGTCCATTGGTATCGGTAACCCTGTGTAAACTCAATGCGTTGATAAGAACCTGAAAGGCGGAACTTCATTCGCGGGAAAACATAACCTGTGAAAGCAATTTCCCCGATTCGCTGTTTATCCATCTGACGGATGTAAATATCGCGGTAAAAAGAATTCAATCGGGTAACAACCGGTTCCGTATTCAAGCCAACTCCACCGCGCTCAACGATATCCTGCTGATACCTTGCTTCAAAATCAAGGAAGTATTTTGGAACAAGTGTTACTTTTCCATAACCTCCGTACTTCCACATTTTATCTTTAAAACCGTAAGCGAAGTAACCTCCAACCCGGAAACGGGTAGACAACTTATCACTTGTTTCCAATCCGATCCCCAGGCGGAAACCTTCATAATCCCGATAGTTTACCAATCTCAAAATATCTGCCTGGAAATAACCCAACGGAATTTTACCCTGCAAAAGTGATTGAAGTGTTTTCAATCTCCCTTCCAGGTTTTCTTTTTCAGAAAGACTGTCAACAAATTGATACGTTCTTAAGTCCTTATTGTCCAGGTCATACTTTCGCTTCTCTTCCCAATGTGTGCTGTCTTTTTTATTTGCATCAATAGCTGTTTCCACAAAGACGGCATTGAATCGTTGATCTTTCAGGTCCGCATCCAAAACCACTTTATCAATATATGTGTTTCCCTTTCCGACCAAATAAGCATCTTTTAACTTCGAACTCATCTTTAAGCCTGGAATTTTCACCTCCGTAGATAATTTATACGGGAACCATTTCTTTCCTTCCAGCAAGGTATACTCCTGGATAATTCGCGGATTAATACCTCCTTTATCCTCTGCAGGTTCGGCATCTACTTTTTCAACGGCATATCCTCTCGTATTAATGTACAGAACTCCTTTCATCCCTTCAAAGTTCTTATCTCTTCTTGGCCGGAAACGGATCGTATACGTAGTATCTCCCGGGGCTGTAATCGTGGTATCTTCCAGGATAAATAAATACCTGCGAATAGATCCCAGAGCCAATGGATTCAAATAAGAACGACCCAGGATATCGAACTGGTTATCGTAAAAATTGAAGGATTGCAATTCATTTGCAAACGTGGAGAACATCGGATCGGAGAAACCGGAAACACGGTACGCGCTAATTACCTCTTTCTCTTTGAACGGTGGTTTAAAATACTTGGTTGAAGTACTTTCCAATAAGAAGATGTGTTGCTGATCGAAGAATTTCCTCAACTCAATCAAATTCGTATCTGCCGTGGTATCCGAAATTTGGGCCAATGCATCCTGGTTGATTGTAAAAATGAATTTGCTGTAACTATCATATTTAAATGCTACGTCTGATTTGGGATGATTCTTCTTCCTGTTCTCAATTGCCAACTCCATGATGCGTTCCGCCGGATTTACTCCTGGTAAAATCGTTACTTCCTCGATTTCACTTGCCTGCTCACGCATGAAAACGATCATATCGCCGGTAATTGTAATCGTAGTATCGCGGAAACTGGTCATTTTCAAAGTGACTTGTGTATTTCCCGGAGGATTGGTAAATCGGCCGTCCAAATCTGCCAAAAAGGGTTTTCCAACTTGCGGATAAACCTTCACAAACGGGATCGGAGCATGAGAAACATCTTCCTGAATTTGAATTTGCTGTGCAAAAAAGTTTTGTGATAAAAGAATAGTAAATAAGCTTAGTAAAATATACTTCATAATAGTCTTTGTCTTATCCGTAAGACAAACTAAGTCAAAAAAAGTTACAGCAAGTCAAAAAAAACGTAAAGTTTCGTTGCAGTTCCGTAAATTCGTAAAGCAGGATGAACACTTTTAAGGATCAGCGAAATATTATCAAACATCTTAACATTCAACGTGTTTGGAATATTGCCGTGCTTCGTTTTTCGTATGGCCTGGCCCGGCTTTTCAAAATCCGGAAAAATTGGGGAAAGCCTTTTGCTTTAAGTATCGAACCTACCACAGCATGCAATTTAGGTTGTCCGGCTTGTCCCAGCGGTTTAAAAGCATTTAGTCGTCCAACAGGAAAAATTGACCTGGATAATCACCGGAACTGGCTTTCACAAGTTGCAAACTCTGTTTTTTACATCAATTATTATTTCCAGGGTGAACCTTTTCTGCATCCACAGTTCCTGGAACTGATCAAAGAAGCCAAACGCAAAAGGATCTATACGGCAACTTCCACCAATGCACACTTTATTGACGAGAAAAAGGCAAGTGAAATTGTAGCATCCGGCCTTGACCGTTTAATTATTTCCATTGACGGACTGACGCAGGAAACCTATGAATCTTACCGTGTTCACGGAAAACTGGATAAGGTAATTGCCGGTTCCAAAGCATTGGTACAAGCAAAAAAAGAAGCACAAAGTACAACACCCCATTTGATCTTTCAGTTTTTGGTCGTAAAGGCAAATGAACACCAGATCATGGAAGTGCAGGAACTTGCAACAGAAATCGGTATTGATGAAGTGCGGTTCAAAACGGCCCAGGTTTACGATTACGAACATGGAAATGAGCTGATCCCGGATAATGAAGCTTATTCCCGATATGTCAAACAAAAAGACGGAACCTATCGCTTCAAATACAAAGGCGGAAACAGTTGCTGGAGAATGTGGTCTTCGAGTGTCCTTACCTGGGACGGACAGGTTGTTCCCTGCTGTTTTGATAAAGATGCACATCATACCTTGGGAAGTTTGCAAGATCAGTCGTTCGAAAGCATTTGGAAAAGTCCGGCATACCGTTCATTCAGAAATACGGTCCTAAGTGATCGCAATTCGATCGAAATCTGCACGAATTGTTCCGAAGGAGCGAAAGTGTGGGTGGATTGACCAATTATGAATTATCAATGGAGTAATTATCAAGAATGAATTCCGCTTTCCTGATAATTGATAATTTAGTCATTGATAATTTCTATCAGATTACCAGAGGTCGTCCAATATGTTAAGCCACTTATTCCCTCCTTGCTGCCGCACTAACGTTTGTAGCAAGTCAGTCTTTCTGCTGCGGCAGACTAACGCTTTTTCTTATATTTGCGAAAACATAAATAAAAGCCATGTACGGAAAAATGAAAGATTACTTATCCAAAGAATTGAATGCAATCAAGGAAGGTGGAATATTTAAGAAAGAACGCATTATTACATCTCCGCAGGGAGCAAAAGTAAACGTCAGCTCGGGTGATGAGGTGGTGATCATGTGTGCGAATAATTATCTTGGACTTTCATCTCACCCTTCCGTAATCCAAGCAGCGAAAGATGCATTGGACACGCATGGATTCGGTATGTCATCTGTTCGTTTTATCTGTGGAACCCAGGATATTCACAAAGAACTGGAAGCAAAAATTGCGAAATTCTATGGTACGGAAGACACCATTTTATATGCTGCTGCTTTTGATGCGAACGGAGGAGTTTTCGAGCCTTTGTTCGGTGAAGAAGATGCCATCATTTCGGATGAATTAAATCACGCTTCCATCATCGACGGGATTCGTTTGTGTAAAGCACAGCGTTACCGTTACAAGCATTCCGACATGGCTGATTTGGAAGAGCAATTGAAAAAAGCACAGGCACAGCGCCACCGCATCATTGTTACGGACGGGGTATTCTCTATGGACGGTGACATTGCGAAAATGAATGAGATTTGCGACTTAGCTGATAAATACGATGCATTGGTGATGACAGACGAATGCCACAGTGCGGGATTCATCGGAAAAACAGGTCGCGGAGTTCCGGAATACCACAATTGCCAGGACCGTGTGGATATCATCACGGGAACTTTAGGTAAAGCTTTAGGTGGTGCAATGGGTGGTTACACAACCGGGAAAAAAGAAATCATTGAAATGCTTCGTCAGCGTTCACGACCATATTTATTCTCCAATTCATTAGCTCCGGCTATCGTTGGTGCTTCCAATAAAGTATTCGACATTCTAAGTTCGACAACAGAATTGCGTGATAAACTGGAATCCAACACCAAATATTTCAAGGAAAAGATCATTGCTGCAGGCTTTGATATTAAGCCGGGAGATTCACCGATCGTTCCGATCATGTTGTATGATGCAGCTTTATCCCAACAATTTGCAGATAAATTATTGGAGGAAGGTGTTTATGCAATCGGATTCTTCTACCCGGTAGTTGCAAAAGGCGCGGCGCGAATCCGTACACAGATCTCGGCAGCTCACAGCATTGCGGATCTGGATAAGGCGATTGCAGCATTTATCAAAGTTGGAAAAGAATTGAAGGTGATTCAATAATATTACCATAAAAACATACAGCAGGGGCGCGATTAATTGCGCCCCTGCGTGTATAAAAAAAAACCATTGGTTCAATGGAATAAAAACTATCTTTGTGCGCTAAAAATCTAATGCATTCAGCACTAGTCGTTGAACAATTAACAAAGAAAATCTATGACAAGGTCTTTACTTGTTTTATTTTGCGCGGTATTTACGCTTTCAGCCTTCGGGCAAATCAAACGTGATGTGTCCGGATATTACCAGGATTACAGAACGAAAGGACCTTCTGAAGAAGTTCCGGTTCAATTGGTCAACAAGGAAACAGGCAAGACCTACAGCGCCATTACAGATGAGAACGGTAAATTCCTGTTCAAGGACGTTGCTTTGTTGAAGGATGCAGATACTACTCTTTTTGAATTGTCGGTTTCCAACAAAAAATACAAACAGGAAACATTTATCGTTAAGATCGATTCCGATCATACGGATGAGTATAAAATGAGCCAGAAAAACCCGTTCAAGACTTCCACGAAAGTTACCTGGATGTTTGACTGGGGAACCTGGAACGGAAAAGAGAATTACTGGTCACATTTCACTGCAAAAGCAGTTTTGGTAGTTTATGGTGCTTGTTTGGTATTGGTATTCATCTACTCTTTGTTACAACTTTCCCTATCCATTGCATACGCCAAAAGCAAAAAACGCAAATCACAGGAAGTGAAGCCGGTTTACAATCCGGAAACAGCGCTTACGGTTACAGTTCAGTTACCGATGTACAACGAAATGTATGTTGCAGACAGAATTATCGAAGCGGCAGCGGCATTTGATTATCCGAGAGACAAATTCGATATCCAGGTATTGGATGATTCCACGGATGAAACGAAAGACCTGATCGAGAAAAAAGTGGCTGAAGTGGCTGCACGTGGAATTCGCATCGAGCACATTCACCGTACAGACAGAACAGGATATAAAGCAGGAGCATTGGATTCTGCCATGAACAAAGTACAGGGTGAATTCATCGCGATCTTTGATGCAGATTTCGTTCCTGAAAGCGATTGGTTACAACGCACCATGCCTTATTTCGAAACGGATGACAACATCGGTGTGGTTCAAACGCGCTGGGGACATTTGAATAAAAATTATTCTTTACTAACAGAATTACAGGCATTCGGTTTGAATGGTCACTTTGCAGCAGAGCAAGGAGGCCGTAACGCCGCAGGACATTTCATTAACTTCAACGGTACGGGCGGTATTTGGCGCAAAAAATGTATTGAAAGTGCCGGTGGATGGGAACATGATACCCTGACAGAAGATTTGGATCTAAGCTACCGTGCCCAATTAAGAGGATGGAAATTCAAGTACCTGGAAGATGTGGTTGCCCCGGCTGAATTACCGATTACCATGTCGGCATTGAAAGCCCAACAACACCGCTGGATGAAAGGTGGAGCTGAGTGTTTCGTGAAAATGTGGAAAACGATTCTGACTTTCAAGAATGTAAGACTTTCCAATCGTGTACACGGAATGGCACACTTATTCAACTCATCGGTATTCATGTTCATCCTGATCATGTCATTATTGAGTCTGGTTGTATTACAGATCAAAGACAGTTTCTCCGATTTGAACTTCGTGATCCAATACGGTTCGGTATTTATCTTAAGTACGGTATTCCTGATGTATTATTACTGGCTGGCTTACCGCGACAAAACGGATAACAAGTTTACTTCATTCATTCGTTTCATCGGGCGATTCTTTTTATTCCTGACAGTGTCTCTGGGGCTTTCTTTGGCGAACACCATTGCAGTATTGGAAGGATTTATGGGAATCAAGAGTTCATTCGTAAGAACACCGAAGTTCAACGTAAGTAAGAAAAACGAATTCAAAGGAAACAAATACGACAAGAAAAGCATCTCTTTGATCACGATCGGGGAAGGAATCCTGATGTGTGTATTCGGGTTTACAGTTGTGAATCGCGCAATCTACGGAGACTTAGGAATGGTACCTTTTCACTTGATGCTGACAATCGGATACGGAATTGTGTTCTTCAACTCGCTGAAAGAATTGAGACAAGGGTAATCCTTCGAAAACAATATTATAAACAGTAGGGGCGCGATTAATCGGGCCCCTACTGTTTTATTGAATGGACTTATAGTTCGCGATCCATGTGGAATCAGTTACATCGTACAGCAATTTCCAAAAACAGGTATCTGCGATATAATCGAAATCCAGTTGTTTGATATTGTAGCGTTTTGCGAGGTATTCTTCCTGTTTTAAACTCGGCCTTGTCTTGTTCAAACTCCACCCTGCTTCATTTTTTCCATGATACGGCCAATCGGAGAACCGGATCTTCCACAAGCTGTCCAAGGCAGGGCAATAACCAATTTCCACCCGAAACGTGTCATTCACAAAAACACCACCAATGATCTTGTTTTGTTTGAAATAATCAATTTTACCCGGATTGAACGGGCTGGGCCAGTAACCGGCCAGCACTTTGATGAATTCGTCCTTACTGGTATACACCCTTTTTGCTCTCAGGACCCCATCATCGGAGTATTTCATGGCTACAAAACTCACCACACTCGAATTGGCACCCGTAGAAATCCGTGCACCAAAAACTACCTTATAGGAAGGCGGTTCCACTTTCGAAAATGAAAACGAAAAAAGAAGCAGTAAGATGAGTATACTGTATTTCACATTGGATTAAACGCAAGCCATGGCAAAATTGTTTCCAAAACAAGAAAATAATTTACTCATTCTGAACTAATTAATGGGAACAAAAATTAGTTTAATCAAACCGGATCACCTTCGTTGGTGTTACCAGGGCATTCAAACGAATATCGGATGGCAGCACATCTTCGATTTTTGGTTCGGGGTCAAAATAGTGTAGACCGATAAACACGCAATTGGGTGAGCATTTACGCAGAAAACGATCGTAAAAGCCTTTTCCGTAACCTACCCTGTTTCCTTTTGTATCTGCTGCCAAAAGCGGGACGAAAACGATATCAAAGCGATCCGCTGCGATCACTTTTCCTTTCTTCGGTTCCGGAATTCCTTTTACATTCACTTCCAGTTGATCGGTAGATTCAAACAAATAATGGCGCATTTCCATGTTCTCGAAGTTCGAGCGCGGAACGGCGATGCGGGCG
>CBFGPJ010000004.1:0-19766 GCA_965650615.1 uncultured Fluviicola sp.
TGGTTGAAGCTTACGAAGAAGTAGAAGTTGCAAGAAAATTGTAAAACAAATATTATAAAGATAAACAGTAGGGGCGGAAAATTTTCCGCCCCTACTGTTTTATGAATTTTCCCCTACTGTTTTATGATTTCCCCCAGCTTTTTTATTTGAATCCGAATTACTAACTTACCACCTCATTTTCAAACCATTATTCATATGAAAACAAGAATCAAAAAACTCGTGGGAGTTACTGTTTTTATGGCAGCTTCTGTTTTTTTCTTCTCAGGATGTGAGAAAAACCAACCTTCTGTTCCGGTGAAGGTTCACAAACAAACCGAAAATACTAAAGTCATTCATTGCGATCCCTGGCGAAATGTTACAGGATGGAGTGCTCTTATCTCTGAAATGAACAGTTTAGCTTTGTGTGATATGCGCATGTGTACCGGTAACTCAGTTACTCAAAACGCAACCAATTGGCTTTTAACCAATTCCAGCACCGGGAGTTTGTACCTTTTCACAAGCTCGCAGGTCATTACACCTGCTGAGCAGAATAGTGTAATGAATGATGCCATTGCGTGGGCAATCGCCAATACACCAAGTGGCTATTTCGTAAGTTCGGTTTCCTATGCTGCGAATGTCATTGTGGGTAGTGGATCCACTTCAGCTATCACAGTGAATGTTGTTTATCGCCAATGCACCGGTGGCGGTGGTGGCGGAAGCTAACACGGATTATCAAAAGTAAGAGAGCAACTAATCGGGAATTAATCACAATTCGCACCCATTGTTGTTTTCCGCCACAAATGCGCAAATTATTAGCTCGACTAATGCCTGCGCTGAAGCTCCGGCGTAAGCATAAGCTTCGGCGTCATGCGAATAGCATAGGCGCACCGCACTCGCTTTTGTGTCTAATAAGCAATTTATTAGTGTTTAAGAGTTAGGAGGCGACTGGTAAGCGCCTCAAACATTTGCGCATTTGTGGTAAAATAGTTGTTTTTGCATCCTGGAAATGGTTGGGTACATTACTCGATCACCACCAATCGGGTTTCGTTGAGTTGACTGGTTTCGTTGTAAACATGTATAAAGTAGGTCCCTGTAGCCAAACCTTCACGTTCAAGTAAGAACTCTTTTCCCTGAATTAGTTCTCTTTTGATCACTTTACCGCTTGGGTCAAGAAGCTCCATCTGTGTATTTTGCTGTACTTCAGAAAAGCGAAGACTTACTGTTTTTGAGAATGGATTCGGATATAACTGAAACAGGTTCGTTGTTTGAAGTTTATCTAACGACAGGTTGGTGATGCAAATGGTATCCGTAGTGGAATAAGCACAATCTATACACGTACTCCAATAACATCCGTTCTGTGTTACAAGCAAAGAACTGTCAGAACCCGGGATTTGAACACCATCCCGATACCAGAGATTTAGAATACAATCGTGACTCGTTCTCAGAGTTGTTCCATCAAAACTCAGGGAAACGGGAATGTGATCTCTGACATAAAAGTGCGCGGTGTCACTATTCGTGACACAACCAACCGGATCTACATTATTTGCTACCCAAACCAATTGATCTCCTGCTGGTGTTCCATAGTTACTTAAAACAGCCTGGTTCTCAGAAAACCAATTTCCATTGCGGTACCAGGTATTGGTTGTGGGAAACCAATATGGAATCGGATACCAGCGCAGAACAACCAGTTCCCCGCAATCTACTGTGTCTGCACCAACATCTATGGATAAATGAATCCGTGGATTTACCCCGATTTTAAAAGGCTGACATGAATGCAATTGTTCTCCGGAAGGAGTTGTAACAGTTAACGAAAGTTCGGTAGTACTATCAATATTAAACACACTGTTTTGAGTAGTTGCTCCATTGCTCCACTGGTAACTGTTCATTCCCGGAACCCCTCCAATGGTGACCTGTGCATCGATACAAGCATACGGAACGTGCAGGATCGGATCGAGGGAAGTTCCCGAAATACTTCCGGAAATCGGGTAATAAGGAGTTGGTGCCACAAATACATACATGGCCTGTGTCAATGTATCAGAGCCGCCGTATCCGCTTACGTACAATTTAACGTGATACATTCCTGAACTGGGAAACCGGTGAACAACCTGTTCACCAACTGTATCGATGGTCCCGTTTCCGTCAAAATCCCATGCTGCATACAAACAATTCGCCCCGGTTGAGTGAAATCCATATTTCCCTGTTCCTTTACAGAATGAAGAATCAACAGTAAACGCGGCAACCGGAATGGCACCTCCCGGGTGATTTCCACATCCGTTTGATTGCAGCAATGTTGATCTTGAAAGTGTCAAGGCAGCCTGCATTCTATTGGCCTGGCCTTGTGTAAATGACAAGGGGCAGGAAGTGTAGTCCATGTAATTTGGTAAATCAACTACATCTCCGGTGAACGGATTGAACCCGGAAGTATCACTCATTTCAGTAGCGCACGAATTCCCTTGACATGAAAAAACGTCCTGGGAATTATCCGGTGGAGTATCACATACAAAATCGCCGTTCAGTAAGCAATTGAAATTGTTGCAACCATTGCTGAACGTGTGGTACAAATTCAAATAATGGCCCACCTCATGAGCGAACAAGGAGGAATTAGTAAACAGATTATAACGCCCAACGATCCCATCCGTTTCTATCGGTGATCCGGGATAAGTACCATAACCTCCAACACCAGCTGGGTTTTGGAAGGGGTCTGCAGCAATATTCCCAACAGTCCAGACATTCAGATAAAGGAGCGGATTCCACCTGTTTTGGGATTTGAAAGTCCAATCCTGGACATAATCGTAGTAATTGAGTGTCAGAATGGAAGAATAATCGTGTGTGATTCCTGTTGTGGAATTTCCCCAGGGATCAACCGAAGCCAGACAAAACTGGATGTCTACGGCATGCCCGCTTGCATCGAAATACGATCCTGAGTTCTGGAAGCGCTGATTTAATTCATTCACTGCCTGGATAACGGTTGCATCCGAAATATTTTCAGGACCATTTTGGTGCATGATGTGAAAGACGATGGGAATTGTGTAAATGGTTTTTTCATGGTATTGTCCGGAATCGGAACTCAGGAATTGAGCTAAGCGCCGGTTGTTTTGGTTTTCCTTCAGACCGTATTCCGGATGGTGCTGACGCAGATAATCCTGTATTTGGTCAGCTCCGCAATTTCCGGACTGCGTCAGGGCACTTTGCATTGTAAGTATCGCGAACAGGAATAAAAGTGTTTTCATACGTCTCTCGGTTTCAGGATTTAGACTCGAAACCGGCAAATGTGGTTGCATAAAACACCTACGAGACTGACTGGTATGGTTATAAAATTATCTTAACTTTGTCCTCATGATCGCTCCCGGTTCGAAAGGATGGATTGCCAAATACTTACAACTGATAGAGTCAGGTGAACTTTCTATTGACCTTCAAAAACCTGAGGATCTGACCCGTGCCGAATTCAATCATTACACGCTTTCTCAAACCGGAATTATCTTCGGCTATCCTTCCAAATTGTTGTTCGGTAAAAACCTGGATACATCCAAGTGGACGCATGATGAGCAATTGACAGTGCTTCTTTTCGAATCACTTTTATTTACCCACATTAATATTCAGGGGAAGACAAAGTTGAAAGCGGATGAGTTCCTGAACGACCTGAATATTTTCTATAAAAAACACCGGGTGCAATCGCTGACTTCCGTCCTGACTTTTTTCCTGAAGGAAAGTGCTTCGGAGAAAATTGAACGGATCCTGGAAAAACGAACAGATGTCCCTAAGAATTTGACGAATACCAAATCCTGGATGAGTTATTTCAACAATTCATTCATTTACCTGGATGTTATTTTGTTCGAGGATTTTTTAAAGAACAAACGAAAACAAACGCTTGATTACCAGAAATTGGCACTTTTAGCACTCGGGATCATTGCTATTTCAGCTTATTCAGACGGAGAGGTCCAGGAGCACGAAAAAAACCTGTTCAATACCTTTTTACTTTCCGCCGACCTGGATTCGGATGAAAAAGAACTGGCCAAACTGCGTTTCAGAGAAGGAATCACCCTCAATGAGCTTACTTGCGACCTGGTCGACTCGTGGAATTTCAAACGCTACATGCTCGATCTTTCCGTACTGACTATGCACATGAACCAAAATTCACGGGAAGCAGATCTGGAAACCTTGATCACCCTCAAAAAATGGATGTCCTGTTCAGAAAGAGATTTGGATGAAGCTATTTATTGTACAGACCAGTTTTTATTAGAGAACAACCAAAAAGTATCTTATCTGAATGATTCAAATTCCATGGAACAGATGCTCGACAGTGTTTCCAAGCGCTGGATCAAGATCCTGGGACGAAACAAAGATAAACTGGCGCAAGAGATCAG
Organism: uncultured Fluviicola sp.; assembly: GCA_965650615.1. Classification (GTDB taxonomy): domain Bacteria; phylum Bacteroidota; class Bacteroidia; order Flavobacteriales_D; family Crocinitomicaceae; genus Fluviicola. The sequence goes on from CBFGPJ010000004.1 coordinate 4,344, forward strand.
GCAGAGTAAAGAATTGGTTTTCCTGATCCGCAAATCTGCTACGGAAGAGCTTTCTAAGGAGGAGAAGGAAAAAGTAAAGAGCCAGTTTATGGATATTGCGAAGTCCATGCCGGCTTTGGCAATCTTCTTATTGCCTGGTGGAGCGTTACTTTTACCAATTGTTTTGAAGATCATTCCAAACCTGATACCGTCTGCATTCAAGGATAACGAACTGGAAGAATGAGGTTTCAAAACGGGTTATTTTTGGGGATTGTTGTAATGAATAACGTTGTTTCGATTTGTCTGGTTAATTTTGTCGTTCAATGATTCAGAACTACAAATCGATTTCTCATTTTAAAGGCTTAAATACCTTGCGTTTTATTGCTGCTTTCCTGGTGGTCCTGCATCATGCGGAATCTTTGAGAAAGGATCATGGATTAAACAATCATTTAAAGGATTTCGGATTGTTCCAGAATGGTTCACATGCTGTAAGTTTTTTCTTCGTGTTGAGCGGTTTTTTGATTACTTATCTATTGTTGAAGGAACGTGAAGTGAAGAACGACATTTCCATCAAGCAATTCTACATCAAACGGGTCTTCCGGATCTGGCCTTTGTACTTTTTAATGGTCATCATTGGGGCAATTATTCAGCCCTATTTCATTGATTGGTTCAATATCCCCTACAAAATGCCTTACACTTTCGGGGAAACATGGTACTACTTTATTTTCTTCGTTCCCGGAATGGTGAATTATTTCTTTGGAAGTAATTTATTGGAGCCGCTTTGGTCGATTGGAGTGGAAGAGGTCTTTTACCTCATTTGGGCTCCTCTATTTAAATGGCTGAAAAAACAGCTGTTGAAATTACTTTTGGGAGTAATCGCTTTCAAATTGATTTTAATTGCTATCAATACCCATTGGTCTTTACCCGGGATTTTAAGTTACCTCATCCGCATTCATCAATTTGAAGCCATGGCGATCGGAGGTTTGGGGGCTTACCTGGTTTTCCATTATGGAAAACAGATCAATGCATCCTGGATTTATAGTATCCCGGCACAGATTATTTTATACTCCCTGATCGTAGTTTTCATCGTTTTCGGAGCGAATATTCATTCAGACATCTGGTATTTCTTCTTTGATTATCCACTGATTTCCGCAATCGTTCCGAATGTGCTGTTCCTGTATTTGATCATTGGGGTTTCAGTAGTAGACAAGAACCTGTTTACTTTGGAAAATCGCCTGTTTTCCTACCTGGGTGAAATTTCCTACGGAATTTACATGTTCCACTTACTGATCCTTTCCCAGGTCATTGAATTGCTGAAAGGCTTTGTTGCCGGTTCGGGAATGTTCCTGGAAACAGTGTTCTATTACGGAGTTTCCATTACCTTGATCATTGGTGTTTGTGTACTTTCAAAAAGAACGTTGGAGGCATTCTTCGAACGAAAGAAGCAAAAGATATTAAAGAATATGAAGTGAAATGGTCATGTCAGTTCGAGTTTCCGTAGGAAGTATCGAGAACGACATGCTTTTCGTTAATCTTTATGGTATAAGAAATAAAACCCTTCAATATTATCCAAATACGCTCCGTCAAATCCGACGTTGAGTAATTTTTTGGTGTACGAATCATCATTTCCGTAAATAATCTCCTGCCATTCGTCTTTCCAGAACTTCACCCAGATCTCGTCCTTATATCCGTCGTATTTTTTCTTCAGCCACAGCGGATGATGCAATCCCCAGCCCTTTTTCCAGTAATAACGGTATTTTTCGGCCGAACCGATATTCATATAAGAAATAACCAGGCGTTGTCCGCCGTTTAATTTGGTCTTCAGGCTGGTCACATCATCAGCAGTCAGTAACTCATCGCCAAAAAAAGCATCGATGATCACCACATCAAAGTTGGTTTGTTGAATGGCCGAAAGGAAAGACGCTTTATCCGGATAATTTTCTGTACTGATGAGGTATAAATAGTTCTGCGCCTGCGCTAAAGTCTGAATGTTGTCCGCATTTTCATGGTGAACCGTTGCAGGAATCGTCTTATAGTCGTAATTGGAACTCACTCTTGGAAATGCAATGAACTGCTCTGCATCTGCGGCCTGGAAAGCACCGCCTGCATCATCATTCGGTAAATAATCGGCCACCATGACTTTCAGGGACGAGTTGACTTTTCGCAACATTCCTAAACGGTAATCGTCCGGTGTATACGAATCACCGTTGTAAAATAATTCTTCCACACCGTAGCCGTTAATGGCCTGGATTAAATCGGATCTCAATCCTTTTTCAGGATCTACATCTTCAAAGAGAATCTCTTCGCCGTTTTGGGGTATGAGAATAAAATCTGGGTCTTGAGCACGGGCGTAATTACTGATCGAAATGATAAAATCCTGCATTTTCACACCTGCTTTTACGGTTTTCTTTTCCTTGCAGGAAAAAAGCAATAGAATTGCGACTGACAATAAGGATAGTTTCGACATAACTTCACTGATTATTTCCGATATTCATAGATAAACTCAAACTTCTGAATGGTATGGTCTCTTTTGTTCTTAAGTACGGCTTCACTTAGTAATTCATTATCCAAATAGTGGAATTCATCCGTCTCATAATGTTCCCCTTTTTCATTAAAACGGTTTTCAACCCTTGAGATTAGAATTCCATTTTTGTCATAATGATAGCTTGTCTTTACAGTATGCTCATACGTACCGGGTTTGAATGCAAGCTCAATTCGTTCTGATGTTTCTGCTTTTCCTTTGGAATCAAATTTAATTTCTTCATAGTACGTTGTTTTTCCCCACTTAAGATAAGGCACTTTTGCGTGATATTTTGTTATCCAAATGGTATCTTGTTTGAATTGCGAAATATCTGTAGGTTTACTGTAAATGTCGATCGTACATTCCCCTTCTGCGAATGAACTAAAGGTAATATGTGATGTCATTTTTGAAACAGTGTCATGGCTATGAAGGAACACATTCTTAATGGGATTTTCGGATTTTGGACTATAATTTACCTGGCCAGCCGATTTTCCGTTTTCATCATAGTATCTATAAATAATTTCTTCTTCGGCTTCGTAAACACCTAAACTCTGATTGTATTGGTAATCATATTGGTTGGAAATGATGACTTGCCCCTTTTCGTTAAAAACGACATAAGAACTATCCGCACCTGATGGAACCGCTCCACTTTTATCTACCTGGATGACTTTGCGAACATGGTTTTTCATTATCGTTTTTGTATCCAAAAAGTGAAGGGCGACCTGGCAATGGCAAATAGATACGAACAGGAAAGAAATTAGGAAAAACAATCCTTTTTGCATGCAGAATGAATTTAATTCAGATGTTTACTTTGTGTTTAATGAGCTTACTTCAGTTATAACGTCCCAAGTCGTTTCCGCAGTATAATTCCAGGAAAATAAAGCTGCCCGCTCCAAACTTTTTCGGGCCAGTTCTGCTTGTTTTTGTTCGTCCGATGCTAAATAGATCATGGCTTTCGAAACTTCTTCGGTATCAAAAGGATTGACATAAATGGCAGCTTCTCCGGCAACTTCCGGTAAGCAGGTCCGATTTCCCGAAATGATCGGCAGACCGCAGCGCATCGCTTCTACCAGTGGAATTCCGAATCCTTCGAAGTAAGGAATATAGGTGAGTGCGAAAGCGGCTCCCATCAATCGGTTCAACTCCGTTAAAGAAACGTGACCGGAAAACAGGATGCGTTTTTTCAATTCTTCAGAAACTTCCGGAATGGAGGAAGCTTTGTTTGCCCACAAACTTTCACCTACAATCATCAGGTCAATATCGGGATTGACCTGTGCAAACTTTCCGAAAGCTTCGATCAAACGACCTACATTTTTACGTGGATGGATTGCTCCTACGAAAATGAAATAAGGCCGACCGGCAGTTTTTTCTGTCCGGATTTCATGGATTTCATCCGAATCCAATGGTACAAATGATTCGGAAGCTCCGTTCCACGCAACAGTAATTTTGGAAGGTGAAATGCCGTAGGATTTTACAATATCCTGTTTGGAATATTCGGAAACCGTTAGAATGTGTGTTGCCTTTTTCGCAAATTTCGGAAAATATTTGCGTAAGTACTTTAAAGGACTCGCTGGAATATCCTCCGGATAATGTTCGAAATTCAGGTCGTGGATCACGCCAACCTGCGGGACCGGAGATTTGAGTGACAGGTATCCGTCCGGGGAATAAAAAAGATCGATCTTGTATTTCTTCAGCGCGCGTTTGATAGAATGCTCGAACCACCAAACAAATAGAATGGGATGCCGGGCAGGAGGGAATAAAACTACCGGGGTTACATTCTTTGCAAAGACAAATTTTTCATCGAAGGGCCGATCGAAAAAGAACACGAATTCATGTTCCGGATGAGCTTCCACCATGCGTTTAACCACTTCAAAGGTGTACCAGCCAAAGCCTTCCATTTTGGAAGAGAGCAAGAAACGGGTATTGATTCCAATGCGCATGGGTCCCGAAGTTACAAACTATCCGTGAGATATGATTTTTGTGATTTATTATTTTTGATCTGTCAGATCTTTAGTTAGCAATACCACATTTCTCCAAAATATCTCCAATATTAAGACGCCTTCTTTCCAACTTTTCCTAACTTCGTGGCATCTTATTGAAAATGAAAAATAGCGTTAAATATATTTTACAGAAGTTGTTGGGCTTGCACACCTATCTGTATGTCTTTGCGCTGTATAAGATCAGAACACTGCGTTCGGACAAAAAGGAAAACGACTTTTTTACCTTCTTATCCTTATTAAAGGATGGGAAAGGTGACGTGTTGGATATCGGGGCGAATTTGGGAATTATGACTGTTCATTTGGCCAATAAACTTCCGAATACGACAATTCATGCCTTCGAACCGATGCCTGCAAACGTGAGCGTTCTAAAGCGCATTATCGCAAAATTTAAGCTGAAAAGGACAAAAATACACGAAGTTGCTTTGGGTGATGAGTCCGGAACTGCAAAAATGGTACTTCCTGTAAACGGACAAACCGTGATGCAAGGGTTGAGCCATATCAAACACGAAACGATTACCGAGTGGAATGAAGGGAAAGAAGTGGACGTTCAATTGGATAAATTGGACAACATTTTGAATGGTCAACCTGTTCAGGCAATTAAAATTGACATTGAAAATTTCGAGTATTTCGCATTGAAAGGTGCAAACCGGATCATTACATCGAATAAACCGATTATTTACGCTGAACTTTGGGACAATGAAAACCGCTCCAAATGTTTCGAGTATCTGAAGTCGTTCAGTTACTCCATTTTTGTAGGAGAAAACAATAAGCTCGTTCCGTTTGATTCTTCCAAACATCACACACAAAACTTTATTTTCATCGCAGAATAATTCCGGCTAATGCAAAAACTGTTTTTAAGAGGATTAGGCATTACGCTGTTATTGAATTTACTCGTTAAACCCGCGACAATCTTCCTGGTGGACATTAAAATGCAAAATGAATTGGGTCTTGATTCATATGGTATTTTTCAAACCATGCTCAACTTCACATTCTTGTTTTCCATGTTGCTTGACATGGGGATTACCAATTTCATGACAAGAATGATCGCGCAGCATCCGCACATGATCCACAAGTATAGTAACCGGCTGTTTACTTTCCGTCTTATTTTGGTGTTGATCTATATTATTTGGACAGTTTCCCTGTTCTTCATTTTAAGATTTCCTTTTGAATGGTTGTGGGTACTTGGTTTATTGATCATGCACCAGATCAGTATTATTACGGTGAATTATGTCCGGGCGTATACCGGCGGTTTATTGAAATTCGGTCTGGACGCAGTACTTTCTGTTGTGGAACGGTCTGTTTATTTTGTTTTTGGAAGCATCCTGATCTATACAACGTTCATTCAACCGCTTACTTTGCAATGGTTTACGATTATTTTCGTTGGTTCTTCCACCATTTCCCTGTTGGTTGCCACCATTATTTACCTGCGCATTGTTGCTTTACCCCGCTTGCATTGGGATTCTGATTTCTTCAAAGCAATTTTCAGACAATCTTATCCTTACGCCATTTTGGTAATCATTATGATGCTGACTTCCCGTTTGGATGCGGTATTCCTTGAAAAATTGCACCCTGAAGGAACAGTCCAGGTTTCGTACTACACGCAAAGTTTTAGGTTATTGGACGCGTGCTGGATGTTTGCCGTGCTTTTCGGAAGTATTTTATTGCCGGTTTTTTCACGGGTTTTAAAAGACAACACTTCCACAACCGGGATTATGACCAGTGCCTTGAATATTTTGTTCTCAGGTGGAATTTTGATGATCACACTGACAATCGGGATCAAGGAATTTTTGTTCGATAAGTTATATGATGATGCGAACTGGTATTCCTACAATGCCTGGATTTTCCATTCCATTACTTTCATTCCGATGTGTTTTACCGTAGTATTCGGAACGCTTTTGACGGCCAACGGATCACTTCGGACCATGAATCAGATCGCTTTCCTGTCCCTGATCATCATGTCGATTTTGAACATCGCTTTAATTCCTTTTTTCGGAGCTGTTGGAGCAGCCATCGCCTCTTTGGTAGCACAATCCACATTGGGAGTTTTGCAATACCTGGTTGTCCGCTATCGCATGAAACACCATTTGGCAGCCAATACCTGGTTGAAACTGATGATTTTAAGTGTATTCATGGTTGCTGCCATGTTTGCAGAGATCAGGTTTCAGTGGAACCAATTGTATTATGCGCTTGGATTGGGTGTAATTTGGATGCTTCTTGTTTTTGGCTTGAAAATCATTGATTTGGTCCAGGTCCTGAAAATACTGAGCGGAAGTAAAGAAGAGGCTGTGGCAGAGGAGAATTAAAATTGTTTTCCGCACTAATCCGTCAGCTGACGGATCCGTACCTCAGTCTTTCCACCGCGGCGGACTATCGCTTTTTCTTCTTACCTTTACAATGCATGATTGAAAACAAAGAAATCCTGGTTACGGGTGGAACCGGTTTTATCGGTTCGCATACTGTAGTAGAACTATTTGAATTGGGTTATACCCCGATTATTTTGGATAATTGCTCTAATTCGAGTCAATCGATTATTAAACAGATCAATTTAATCAGCGGAAAGGATTGTATCTTTTACCACGGTGATATGCGTGATAAAACATTCCTTCGATCTGTTTTTGAAAAACATCAGATTGCCGGAGTCATTCATTTTGCTGCATTTAAAGCAGTTGCCGAATCGGTTGAAAAACCACTGGATTACTACGACAATAATCTTGTTTCACTCATCAATCTGCTGAGTTGTCTGGAAGAATTCAAGGTAAACAAGCTTGTTTTTTCCTCGTCTTGTACGGTTTACGGTGTTGAAAATGCCCTGGAACCATTAACCGAAACGATGCCGGTAGGAAAACCGAATTCACCTTATGGCTGGACCAAATGGATGGCAGAGCAAATGCTGATCGATATTGCTTCCGGTACGACTTTAAGACCGATATTTCTGCGTTACTTTAACCCGATCGGTGCGCATGCAAGTGGAAAATTGGGTGAGTTGCCACTTGGCCCTCCGAATAACGTGCTTCCATACATTACACAGACAGCGGCCGGTGTTCGGAAGGAACTGACCATTTTCGGGAAAGATTACAATACACCTGACGGAACCTGTGTGCGTGATTACATTCACGTAACGGATGTAGCCAAAGCACATGTAAAAGCATTGTCTCATCAATTTGACGGAATAGTGGATATTTTTAACCTGGGGACAGGAACGGGAACTTCGGTACTTGAATTGGTGCAGCTATTTGAGAAAGTAACAGGGAAACCGTTGAATTACCGGTTTGGGGAAAGAAGGCCCGGAGATGTGGATGCCTTGTTTGCAGATGTTTCCAAAGCAAAGAAAATTTTAAACTGGAATACGGAAAGAACCATTGAAGATGCTATTTTAGATGCCTGGAAATGGGAACAATATCGCTTGGAAAATGAAATTTCTTAAACTATTACCGGTTTTTCTTTTAATTGCTTTTCAAGGTTTGGCCCAACCTCAAGGGAAAGACTCGAGTTTGGTTTCCAGGCACCGTCCGGGAATTTTTTGGTACAACACCGGCTGGAGGCCCGCTAAACCTGGAAAATTAAGAAAGTACGATCGTTTGATCCTGGATGTAACGTACAATCAATTGATGAGTTCCGGAAGTGTTAAAGCGAACCCATGGCGCTCTTTTGGTTGCAATGTCAATACAATGTGGGATATCCCGGTCACGAACGGAAATACGGTTTCCTTCGGAATTGGTTTGGCATACAAGTATCAAAAAACCGGACCAAAGGGATTGTTCTTTGCGGATAGCACCCATTCGTTTACCCGTTATTACGCCGATTCCAGTTATACCGATTACCGGAAGAATACATTTGGGAATCACATTCTGGCACTTCCTCTTGAATTTAGGTTCAGAAGTCCGAAATGGCAGCATTTTAAAATGCACGTGGGGGGTTCGATCGGTTACAGGCTCCAAACCTTCCAAAAGGTTTGGCCCGAAGGCCAACGAGCGAGCAAAGACAAAAGATTACCGGACAGAAATCCTTTGGTTTATGGCGTTCATATGCGGGTCGGTATCCGGAATTGGGCCTTGTTTGCGGATTATACTTTGGCACCTCAATTTAAGAGCAGTAAGAGTGAGAAAATCAGCGCGTTGGCTTTTGGGGTATCACTTTCACTTTTTTAGATTACATTGTCAAATAAAAATTCATTTCACCCATTAGAAAATCGTTTATCTAACTAATTTTGTGGCATGCGCAATTTGATTGCTTTCTTCAAACGATTTCAGATCTTTTTGGTCTTTGTATTACTACAGGTTGTAGCACTTTCTGCGTATATCCAATATTCCGAGTTTGCACGTCTGCAGGTTTTCTCCAGTGCTTCCAGGATAAACGGAAGTTTGTATGAGGTTCGCTATTCGGTGACACAGCATTTCAACCTGGAAGGAACGAATCGGAAATTGGAACGGGAAAATGCCCGGTTAAGGGAAAAACTGAAGCTTTCCAACTACAAAGTTGACCGGGAATTGATCCAGATTGAGGATACGAATTACCATCAGCAATATTTGTATATGGCAGCTACGGTGATCAATAACACTTACGACAAGCGAAATAATTACATGACCATTGACATTGGTAGGAATCACGGAATCCAAAAAGGATGGGGAGTGATCTCATCCAAAGGAGTAGTGGGAATTGTCCATTTGGTCGGAGAATCTTATTCGGTTGTAAAAACCATTCTTTCCAAGAACATCAATGTGGATGTCAGTATGCGGGACGGAGGTGCTTTCGGACTCCTTAAATGGGACGGAATAAATCCGAAGATCTGCCAAATATCAGGGATCTCAAACGATATTACCATTAAGAAATTCACGAAAGTAATTACACGTGGAGGTTCGGGGATTTACCCGAAAGGAATTCCTGTCGGGGTGATTACAAAACGTAAATCCATTGAAGGGAAACCCTTGTGGGACCTGCAGGTTCGGATTGCAGAAGATTTCAGGACTATTCAGCACGTGTATGTGATTAAGAATGTCATGTTGGATGAATTACGTGAATTGGAAGGGAAGATCCCACCAGATAAAGAAGAGGAGGAACTGTAAGTGAATATTTTTGTTTTAAATAGCATTCGTTTTGTATTGTTTGCACTATTCCAGGTGCTCATACTAAACAATCTGGAACCAGGATTGGGCCTTTACGCAATGATCTACCCGCTGTTCATTTTCATGTTGCCTTTTCAAATGGGGACAGTACCCCTGATGTTGGTTAGTTTCGCTTTTGGATTGGTGATTGATTCCTTTTCGAATACATTTGGATTGCATGCATCCAGTGCCGTAATCATGGCCTTTTTCAGACCGATTATTTTCAAATGGCTTTCACCGAGAGACGGATATGAGAGTGTGGAATCTGTGAACGTGTATTCCATGGGCGGACGCTGGTTTCTTTATGCATACGGAACCTTGTTGTTGATTCACCATACGTGGTTTTTTGCAATTGAATCGTTTAAATTCAATGAATTTATCTGGATCCTGATAAAGATCGGATTAAGTGTTCCGAGTTCTTTTTTATTAAGTTTATTGGTACAATTTATTTTCATCTCTAATAAAAAGGCAGTGCGATGAATCTGGATGGAAGAAAATATGTCATCCTGGTGTTTTTTATCCTGGTCGGGTCTATTTATTTGATCCGCCTTTTTTTCATGCAGGTAATAGACGATTCCTGGAAATTACGGGCTCAGGAAATTGCCGAAAAAAGAAAAGAAATTACTCCTCCAAGAGGAATCGTTTTTGACAGACATAATAAGAAAGTGGTAACAAATAGAAGTTACTACAACCTGATGATGAAGGAAGAAGATATCCACGATTTTGATACGGTTGCGTTTGCAAAGTTGGTGGGCTGGACGAAACAGGAAGTAAAAGACCGGTTCTATCAGATCAAAAAAGGAGAGGGCAGGTATTTCAATAAGAATATCAATAAGTACCAGGATAATTATCAGCCACAGCGCGCATATCCGTTTATCAAGGAATTGACAATTGACGAAATTACACGTATTGCGCCCCATTTGGAGAAATTTCCCGGATTCTATGAAGATTTGACCTCCATGCGAAGTTATCCCTACTCCGGAGGTGCGAATATTTTTGGTTACCTGAATGAAGTAACTAAAGAGGAATTGGAAGAAGATCCTTTCTACAGAAGAGGAGATCAAATCGGAAGAGCGGGAATTGAACGTTATTATGAAAAAGAACTCAGAGGACAGAAAGGGATCAAGTATGTAGTGACCTCCGCCCTGAACAATGCCATTGAATCCTATGCAGGAGGAAAATACGATACACTGGCGGAGCAAGGACCGGCGCTGCACTTAGGTTTGGATATTCAACTGCAGGTTTACGGTGAGAAACTGATGCAGAACAAACGCGGCTGTATTGTGGCAATTGAGCCAAAAACGGGAGAAATTCTGGCCCTGGTTTCTGCTCCGAGTTTTGACCCGAACATTTTAGTAGGAAGAAGAAATATCGGGAAAAATTATCCCAAATTGCTTGTGGACGAAGGAAAACCATTGTATCCAAGGCCTTTGGCTGCGGAATATCCTCCGGGATCTATTTTTAAATTGCTTCAGTCGCTGATCGGTCTGCAGGAAGGAGTGATTACGCCTGAATCCGGTTTCCCTTGTACCAAATCCATGGTAGGTTGTCACAATCACCCGAATGCAACGAATTTGCCTGATGGAATTAAAAACTCCTGCAACCCTTATTTTTACTACGTTATGCGGCGAATCATCCAGCAAGGAAAGAAAAAGTCCATTTTTGCAGATGCTGAGATCGGTTTGAATACCTGGTACGATTACATTATGAGTTTTGGCTTGGGAAGCCAGTTTGAAACAGATGTTACCGGAATGCGTTCCGGATTGATCCCCAACTCGGCATATTACGATAAATGGTATGGACACAATACCTGGGCATTTTCTACTATTCGTTCCATTTCCATCGGACAGGGAGAAGTAAAGGTTACACCACTTCAAATGGCTAATATTGCTGCAACGATTGCCAATAAAGGGTGGTATTATACACCTCATTTTGTACGGTCGATCGGGAACAAAGGACCACTGCCTCAGTTCAAAGTGGTTCATAAAACAAAGGTTGATGCAACCAATTTTGATCCGGTTATTGAGGGAATGAGGAGAGCAGTCTACGAACCGGGAGGTACTGCAAGAAAAGCGCAGGTAGAGGGAGTAACCGTTTGCGGAAAAACAGGAACGGCGCAAAACCCGCATGGGGAAGACCACTCGGTTTTCATTGCTTTTGCACCGATGGAAAACCCGAAAATTGCTATTGCTGTATTCATTGAAAATGCAGGATTCGGAGGTGTTTGGGCTGCACCTACTGCCGGATTAATGATCGACAAATACATTCACAGACAAGTAAAGGATAAAGCGAAAGAACAGATGATCGTGAATGCGAACCTGTTGAATATCAAGGCCCGGCCAATGAAAAAGAACCGTTAATACGCTTAGAAAAAAAAGCAGTTAAGAAGAAATAGATGAGAAGAGAAGATTCCCTGACACAACACGTAGACTGGTGGTTACTTTTAATTGTAATCATTATGTTGGGCATGGGAATCGCAAATGTTTACTCGGCTGCCTATGATCCGGACCATCCCAATATTTTTGACTTTTCCCAGAAATACGGGAAACAGATCATGTGGGTGGGAATCTCTATTTTCCTGGGATTCCTGGTGTTTTTGATCGATTCGGATATTTACCGGAAGTTTGCCATTCCGATTTACCTGTTTTGTTTTTCCTTGCTGATAGTCGTTCTTTTTACACCGCCGATTAATGGTGCGCGTGCCTGGCTGGGGATCGGTTCCATGGGAATTCAACCCGCCGAGTTCATGAAGATCGGAACTGCAATTGCACTCTCCCGATACATTTCGACAGTAAATGTAAAGAACCAGAATGTGCAGACGGTCCTTATCGCATTGGCAATCGTCATGGTCCCGATGGTATTGATCTTACTTCAGCCTGATGCAGGAACATTTGTGGTATTTACTTCCTTTTTCTTTGTCTTGTATCGTGAAGGAATTACCTTCGATCCCCTGGTATTGAAAGTAGTGAATTTGATCCCCGGAGTTCGCTTCAAAGACACCTGGGTGGGAAGTCACTTTATCCCGATTTTGTTCTATGTGGTATTCCTTTCCATCGTAACGCTTTTGATGAGTGGGAATAAGTATGAATTCACATTCATGCGCGGAGTGTTGATTCCGGGGTTTTATGGAGTTGTTACCGTAATTACGGTGATTGCTTTAATTGCTTATTTGATTTTGCGATGGGTTTCATCCAGGCGTGATCAGAATAGGGTTTTTATAGTCATTATTACCGGGTGGTTTTTATCCGTTGCAGTTTCAACAACCGTTAACTTTTCTTTTTCAAGTTTAGCTCAGCACCAAAAAGACCGGATTGAGCTGGTTTTGGGTTTACGTAAAGACGATGACGGGAAAGATTACAATCGTAACCGGGCGATGGCTGCTGTGGGTTCCGGAGGATTGTTCGGAAAAGGATACAAAAAAGCGAGTGTTGCCAGCGTACGTTCGAACCATGTACCTGAAAGTGAGACGGATTTTATCTTTTGTCCGCTTGCAGAAGAATGGGGGTTTATGGGAAGCCTTGTGATCGTCATTCTTTTTATGGGAATGCTATTCCGGATCATTGTCATTGCCGAACGCCAGCGCTCTACGTTTAACAGGGTTTACGCTTATTGTGTGGCCATGATCGTATTCTACCACTTTGCAGTCAATATCGGGATGAATATCGGGCTGGCCCCGGTAATCGGAATTCCATTGCCATTCTTCAGTTATGGAGGATCGTCCCTGATGTCATTCTCCATGCTCTTGTTTATCCTTTTGAAGTTGGATAGTCAGCGCAGGGATGTACTTTTTTAACTTCGACTCCGCTCAGTTACCTGAATAATTCGGTGGCTGAGCGGAGTCGAAGCCCTAATTATTCAGGATACTCAATATCCTCTTCCAGTTCGTCGTCGTCTTTCTTTTTCTTCTTCTTTGCCTTTTCCCACTCAAACGTATATTCCAAAGAAAGAATGTGTTCGTTGTAATTATTCTTGGTATTGAATTTTTGCCCGTAATAATAAGTCAGGCCAATTTCATTTGCTCCGGGTAAATTAAAGTTCAAAGTCAAACCGTAACGCACACGGTTCCAGGTATGACCAAAAGGACCGTTATTCGGATTATAGAAAAACTCGACAGAAGCTTCCGGTGTGATTTTGGATTTGGGTTTATCCCATTCCACATGTGGTTTTACGCGGAAAGCCGGGTCTAAATCCCCCCCTGTTGTAGCAAATCCGCCGATGTACATCTGGTAACGCAAACGAGCCCCAAACTTGATCTGCTTTACTTTGTGGCGGAAATCCGCGTTGAAGTTCAAGCGGTGGCTGTTGTCATAATTCCTGCGTTCATCGTAATCCGTTATAATACGATATTCGATAGAAGGTCTGAACCAGTCCAGCTTGTTGTATTTTAAACTTGCCTCCTGGTAAAGGGTAGCCAACTGACCGTAATTATTCAAACGTACGTTGGTATTTAGATTTGCTTCCAGGTTGTGCTTGAGCCCACGCTTCACACCTGCACTAAACCAATATTGTCCTCTCGTGCTCTGATTCCAGGCCAGGAAAGAAGATGCCAGGAAAAGAGCAGCAATTAATAGGGGCTTCATTTAGTTTTTGCTTAATGTGATGGTCCCGATGTCAGCATTTTCCTTTTTACCGATCGTTACTGTTTTACTAACAACTTCCAGGGTTTTGTAATCATCATCGTTATTAGGAATGTTGTTTCCCGGATGGAAAATTTCACTGTATCCGAAAATAGTATAAGTACCCGGCTGTAAAAACTCAAATTTGAAGGATCCGTCATGAGAAACTTCGATCTTATCGTCATACATCGCATCACCGTCTCCGTAAATGATATACAGATCTTCTTTCGCGCCTGCATACGATACCGTATCCGTAACTACCCCGTTAATACGCAGATATTCATTCACCGTTACATTTCCGGAAATCGATGCACGACCGCCATCGCCTTCTACTTTTTTACATGCTGAAATTGCGGAGAGAAGAGCAATTCCAAAAATTAGTTTTTTCATTAGTCTGGTTTTATAAGAGTCACAATATTAAGAGAATTTTAATTAAATTAAATCTCTGCGCTAAGGAATTACAAAATAAAAATGAACTTTCAGGTTACTTTTTGTAAAATTTTACGTCTAGTGTTTGGATTATAACAGAAAAGATTCGTAAAATTATACACTCTTTAAATGAAACTACACATGAAATTGCTACCTCCTTTTAAAATGGCCTGTTTCCTGTTCCTTATTTTGCTCGCAAACGCGGCAAATTCTCAGGTCATTATCAATGAATATTCATGTTCCAATATTAGTGGCCCGACAGATGCTTTCGGTGAATATGAAGATTGGGTCGAATTATACAACTCCGGTGCAGCTGCAGTCGATTTAACAGGATATTATTTATCGGACGATGACGGTAACCCGCAAAAGTGGCAAATTCCTTCGGGATCAATTGCTGCAGGCGGATATAAAATGGTGTTCTGCAGTGGCCGAAATTTGGTTTCAGGGACTCAATATCATCCAAGTTTTAATTTGGCACAAACCAAAAATGAGTGGTTTATCCTTACAAGCCCAACGAATGTTACGGTGGATTTCATAGAGATCACTCAAATGACCAAACAAAATCATTCGATCGGTCGACAAACAAACGGATCTGCAACATGGAAATTGTTTTTGACACCAACTCCGGGTGCAGCAAATAGCGGTGGAGTCAACTTTTATACTCCAACTCCGACATTCAGTGTGGCACCGGGATTTTATCCGGGAACTCAGAACGTAGCAATTACCTGTTCCAATGGAGCTGCAACGATCCGTTACACCACAGATGGTTCCGTTCC
>CBFGPJ010000005.1:0-19305 GCA_965650615.1 uncultured Fluviicola sp.
TGGAAACTCCTCCAACTCCTTCGTATTCATATAACGCTTCGGCGCAGGCTTCTACTAAATCGTCCAATGACCATTTCCGAAACCTGTTTTGAAGGCATTTATCGATGGTCTTATAACGAATTAACGCATGTTTTGATACTGGCATGGGTGAAAAGTAGCGTTTTCAGCTCAAAAAAGAAAATTGTATGCGCAATCTATTTGCGCAGAAGAAAATGAGGTTATGCTTTTTTTTATTTCAATTAACTGATTTTATGTTGTTTAATTATTTTATGAAAAAAAATACAAAGTACGCAATTCAATTGCGCAGCGTATATAAATCTTTGTCTCATCAAACGAAACAGCTTACGTTCTTTGAAGTCGTTTGAATCACAAAACCTCCTTTTGGAGTGGAAACTTGCACTTTGCAAACGAGACAGTGGTTTACCCGCCACGTTGTGCACGAGATCTTATCAAAGTGTATCCAGTTGCTCTGATTGCAAGTTTCCGCAGTACATGTACGCTGGTTCGAATCCAGCAGTTATCAGAAAAGATAGCTTAGCTAAGTTGGTATAGCAATGTTTCCTGTCTGCAATAGGTGCAGTGCCAGGCCACGTGTCTTTTAAACACGCTTAACAAAAACAAAAGGAGTAGCTCGCTTTCGAGTCGGATTTTTTGTCCAGTACGAACTATTTGACCGGAATACGACGCCAGAGCTTTGAACGGCTTGTGCGGAATAACTTTAAACTCTTTTCGATTCCTAGAAGAGCATGCGAAGATTCCGAACAACAACTTCTTTGCTCCGCTGAAGATGACGGAAAGCCGGTTACTCCTTTATTAAAAAATTAAAACAACCACCCTCGACGAATACACGTCGGGGGACCAACAAATAAATAAAATGAAAACAACAACTGTAAGAAAAAATGAACGCGCATTGATTTACAAAAACGGACTTTTGACAGACGTTTTGAAATCCGGGACACATAATTTGTTCTGGGGGAAGACTGCTGTCATTGTTTCAGAAAAACCTTCCATACAGGTAAACTCGGTTTTGTTTAATGATCTGGAAAGCGGTGAGTTTTCAAACTTGTTAAACCGGTATGAAGTTGATTCAAACCAATTGTTGCTGCGATACCAAGGGAAGAATATTGTTGAAACTTATGCTGCGGGAACTTACTTATTCTGGAAATCAGAAATGGCGTTGTCGTATGAATTGATTGAAATATCATCTACAAAGAACATCACCAATTTTGAACGAACTGTGCTTGAGTCAGGTGTTATGAACGAACGTGTTCATAAAGTGATCGTGCCGGAAGGAAATCAATTGGTGGTGTTCGTGAACGGGGGTTATCAGTATACATTACCTGCGGATACATATTACTTCTGGAAAAATGCACATGTGTTTACTTTCCGGGTGGTTGATCTGCGGATTGTGAATCTGGATGTTCAGGGTCAGGAATTGCTGACGAAAGACAAAACATCAATTCGGGTGAATTTCTCCGGACAATATAAAATCACGAATATCCAAAAAGCAATTGTTGAGAATTCGAGCTATTACGCACAAATGTATGCTGCAATCCAATTGGCGATCCGTGAGATCATCGGTGCACAAACGTTGGACCAGTTGCTGGAAACAAAAACAGAATTGTCGAACCAGCTGGTTGAACGGGCAAATGCTTTGCTGGAAAATCTGGGGATAAAGTTGATCGCCGGTGGATTGAAAGACATCATTTTGCCAGGAGATGTAAAAGAGATCCTGAATAAAGTGTTGGTTGCAGAGAAACAAGCACAAGCAAACATGATTATGCGTCGTGAAGAAACAGCAACAACGCGGAACTTGTTGAACACTGCCAGATTGATGGAAGAAAATGAAATGTTGTACAAATTGAAAGAAATGGAATTTGTAGAACGGATTGCAGAGAAAATAGACGGGATAAACATTCAGTCGGGAACAAATATATCCGATCAGCTGAAAACCTTGTTTACAAAGTAAGCGATTCCACCTGAATCAAAATCTGTACTGTCAACAGATAAGTAACTGCTACTGACAGATTGGTGTAGCAGTTTGATGATGATTAAAATTGAAAAAAATGAGAAATATTACAGGATCCCTTTTAGTAGATATCGGTTTTCCCTCAAATGAAGCTTTCGGGAAAGCTTTAAAGGTCTTAAAGAAAAATGCCAAACGAAAAGGATTGGAAACGTTGTTGGAAGAAGTAAAATCAGTGTTAAAAGATCCCGCTCAGTTTACAGACCATGAATTGTGGTCTGATGTTGCGAACGAGCTGATCACCATTGAAGCCAGAAAAGTATTCATGATTCCATTAAAAGAAGATGAATTACCATTCGCAGTATATGGCGAAGCACAAATTGAACAAGGTGCTTTCGATCAGATGAAAACAGCAATGCGATTGCCGGTTACAGCCTTCGGAGCATTAATGCCGGATGCTCATCAGGGATACGGTTTGCCGATCGGTGGCGTTTTAGCAACGAAAAACACCATTATTCCTTATGGAGTCGGGGTTGATATCGGATGCAGAATGTGTTTGAGCATCTACGATATTCCAGGAGATTTTTACTTCAGGAATGAAGCACCATTGAAAAGAGAACTAATCGCCCATTCGAGATTTGGAGCTGGTGCCGCGTGGACAAGAGGAATGAAGGCAGATCATGAGGTGTTGGAGCGAGATGAATTCAACCAGATTCCAATGCTGAAAACCTTGATGGATAAAGCGCATACACAATTGGGGACTTCAGGTGGAGGGAATCATTTTGTAGAATTCGGATTACTGGAAGTCCTGCAGGAAGATGAATCTATCAACATCCCGAAAGGAACCTATTTAGCTTTATTGACGCATTCAGGGTCAAGAGGTTTGGGTGCAACAATTGCCGGACATTACACCAAGGTTGCCAAAGAAAACTGTGTTTTACCAGATGAAGCAAGAAATTTAGCTTACCTGGATTTGGATTCCGACAATGGAAAAGAATACTGGGCAGCAATGAATTTAGCCGGTGATTACGCTTCAGCTTGTCATCATGTGATTCATGATAGAATTACCACCGCTATTGGTGCTACGTGTTTGAAAAGAGTTGAAAACCACCATAATTTTGCCTGGAAGGAAATTCATTTCGGTGAAGAGTACATTGTGCATAGAAAAGGTGCTACTCCGGCAGCAGAAGGTGTATTGGGAATTATTCCGGGGAGCATGACTGCTCCGGGATTCCTGGTAAAAGGGAAAGGAAAGCCCGAATCCTTAGCCTCTGCATCACACGGCGCTGGTCGACAGATGAGCAGATCCCAGGCTTTCAAAACCGTCAAACGGGAAGAATTGAAAGAAACCCTGAAAGCACATGGTGTAACCTTGATTGGTGCGGGCCTGGACGAAGCACCAATGGCTTATAAAAACATAGAAGATGTGATGCGATCGCAGGAAGACCTGGTAGATGTTCTTGCACGATTCACACCAAAAATGGTCAGAATGGCCGAAGATGGAAGTAGGGAGGATTAATAAATCCTCCCTTTTTTATTTATTCAATAACATTTTATGCAAACAACTATTAATACTAACTTTAGCATACATAAAAATTGCATGGCAAAGAAAAAACACCGAAAAGGCGAATCGAAAGGAAAAACGAAGTTCAAAGGGGAAAAAAAACTGAAAAGCGGTTTTTACCACATCATCCGCAAACTATTTGAACAACATCCTGATGCACTTCTGAATTACAAACAAGTGTGCAGCTTGCTGCATGTTCACGATAGCGAATCCAGAAAATTGGTTGTGACTTTGCTGCGCGAATTGGAAACCGAAGGTTTTCTCCGTAAAAGCGGTCATGAAACGTATACCTATTCCAATCAGACGGAAACCATTGAAGGAGAACTGGAACTGACACAGCGCGGTTCGGGGTTTGTGATGGTTGGAAAAAACGAGCCCGATATTTTCATCGCTCCTCACAATATCGGCCAGGCAATTCACGGAGATATTGTGCGTGTAGCTCTTATCAAAAAAAGCGGGAACAGACCTGAAGGTAAGGTAATGGAAGTTGTTTCGCGCGAACGGACCCAGTTCGTTGGTACGATCCATATGCATGACAAACATGCGTTTCTGATTCCGGACAATACGAAGACCGGGGTGAAGATTTACATTCCGCTCGAAAAACTGAATAAAGCAAAAAACAAGGATAAGGCCCTGGTGAAAATCACTGTTTGGCCGAAATCTGCCGAATTTCCGTTTGGAGAAGTTATCCAGACTTTGGGCGGAAATTCAATCCACGATAATGAGATGATCTCCATACTGGTAAGCCAGGGAATTCCGATTGAATTTGAGGATGATGTGATGAGTGAAGCGGAACAGGTAACACTTGAGCTTGATCCGGTGGAAGTCGCGAAGCGACGCGATTTTCGCGATATTTTGACCTTTACTATTGACCCGATCGATGCAAAGGATTTCGACGATGCTTTATCCATCCAAAAATTGGAAAATGGCCATTACGAAATTGGTGTTCACATTGCGGATGTAAGTCAATATGTGAAACCGAATTCTGCCATGGATCAGGAGGCTTTGAAACGCGGAAACTCGGTTTACCTGGTAGATCGCGTAATCCCAATGTTGCCGGAACAGCTTTCAAACATGGTTTGTTCCCTTCGGCCGAAGGAAGACAAGTTTACGTTTTCTGCCGTGTTTGAATTGGACGAAAAGGGAAAAATTTACAAGGAATGGTTCGGGAAAACCGTCATTCATTCCGATCACCGGTTCACATATGAAGACGCACAGGAAATCCTGGAAGGAGCAGAAGGTCCGTACAAGGAAGAGTTACATATTTTAGACAAAATCGCAAAAACGTATCGAAAAGAGCGGTTTAAGCATGGTGCTTTGATGATCAACTCGGAAGAGATCCGTTTCAAACTGGACGAAAACAAAGAACCGGTTGATGTAGTTGTGAAGGTTTCAAAAGATGCACATCAGTTGATTGAAGAATTCATGCTATTGGCAAATAAACGCGTAGCAATGTTTGTTGGGATGCCTCAAAAAGGAAAAGATCCTGTTCCATTTGTTTACCGTATTCACGATAAACCGGATCCGGAAAAAATCGCATTATTCAGTTTATTTTTGGATAAATTCGGACATTCTCTGGAATTTACGAGCCCGGAAAAAGCAGCTCAAAGTATCAACAAATTGTTGAACGATATCCGTTTGAAGAACGAGTACAGCATCATCCAGCAAATGGCGATCCGGAGCATGGCGAAAGCAACTTACGACACAGACAATATCGGTCACTACGGTTTGGCTTTCCAGTATTATTCGCATTTTACTTCACCGATCCGCCGGTATGCCGATCTGATGGTTCACCGCATTTTACTGGAATGTTTGGAGAACAAGCCGCATAAGTACAACTCGGCGCTGGAGGATATCTGCAAGCGCATTTCACGTACGGAACGCAAAGCAACGGAAGCTGAACGTGAATCCAATAAGTACTTCCAGGTTGTTTTCGTTCACGACAAGATCGGGGAAGAATTTGACGGAATTGTTTCCGGTTTGGCAGAATTCGGACTATTTGTTCGTATGACAGAAAACGCGTGTGAAGGAATGGTTCCATTGCAGGCACTTCCAGGCGATCGGTATACTTTCGATGAGAAAACGATGACGATTGTGGGCCAGAAAACAGGGAAAACGTTCCATTTCGGGGATAATGTGCGTGTGAAAATTTCAGAGGTAAGTCCGCGAAAACGCACGATTGATTTGGAGTTGGTTTCCGTTTCAGAGTGAGAAGGAGAAACAGAATGAGGGAAATTCCGGGCGGAGCCGAAAAATTCAAATTTTTGAAGCTTACAAAGCTACTGCTTTTTCAGGCGGAATGAACCAGTCTGGAATACGGTATTTTCTCCAACTGTGTAAAGTGAATCTCCCGAAATGACAACATCAAATTCCTCATCATCATCCCGCATAAAGTCATAAGCACATCCAAAACTGGCTTTGATGGTCAATGCATTGCCGGTAATCGGATGAGTATGATCTGTTAAAATAGCTGCCGGAGTGTATTCGTTGAATAATCGGTCATCGATAGCAAATGAAAGCTTTGATCCATCTATTCGTTTTCCTTTCATCAGGTCTCCGTTCTCGTATTGCACCATGATTGATTTCATATCGATCAGTGAAGGCGGATCAACAAAAATCATAAGCGAATCAAGGTTTGATGGTTTACACACAAATTGTCCGAAGGTTAAGTTGCAGCTAATATGATAAGTAGAATCATTGATCGCTTTGATAGTCCCGGAATGTTCTGCATACATGGAATTTCCCTCTGTTTCGTAGGTAAAAAGTACTTTATTGCCGGGTGAAATTTTCAGGTAGCACAAATAGGTTCCGCGATCGGAATATCCCTTGTACAAGCGTTCGGTTTTGAAGATATTCTTTTTTTCCGGATGTGAAGATTCGGATTCGGCACAAGCTGTTATGAGAACGAGCATTAAAAGACATATTAAACGTACCATATTCTATTGGTTGGATATTCCTCCGGCGGAGCCGAAAAATTTTGGGTTTTTGGTTGTTCCTGTTATCTCATCAACTCCATCATGTTTTCCGGCTTCGATAATTCCGTGAACCCGAATTGTTTGTACAAGCCATGTGCATCAGACGTTGCCAGGCGCCATACTTTGATGTTTTTCAGCGATTCGTTTTCCAGGATGTGTTTCACCAATAGTTTGGAATAACCCTTCCCCCGGAATTTTTCATCAATGAAAACATCCATCAAATAAGCGAATTGATAATAGTCCGTTACAACGCGGGCATAACCGATTTGTTTCCCTTCCAGGAAAACACCGAAGTTCAATGAATTTTCAACGCAGGTGCGCATGCTCTCCAGGGTGCGGTCTTTTGCCCAATATGTTTGTGAAATGAACGCCGTGATGTAATCCAGGTCCAGTTTGTTTTTGTCGGATGTGATGATCAGATTCTCCATGAATTAAAAATAAACAATCTGTATAAAAACAGTAGGGCTTAAAAATTTTTAAGCCCTACATTTTAATCATATAACATAAATTATGGAAGAATCTGAACCGGTTTGGTAACAACCGTACCGTCTTTGTAAGTCAATGATAAATAATAAACCCCTGATTCCAGATTCGCGTTTTCCAATTCAAATCCCATAACTGTTTTCAACTGCTTGATTTGAATTTCTTTTCCGGAAACATCCCGTAAGTTTATTTGTTGAACAACTTCATTCGGAATATAAACAGAAAAAGAACCGGTATTCGGATTCGGGAAAACAGAAAATCCGTTTTTATCATAAGCTTCCTCAAGCCCTAATTGGTCGGCCAAATAATTCCCTGCGGCAAAGACATTCGGCAAAGGACCGATTTTTTCAGAAACCGGGAATTGAACACCGGCAACCTGTGGTTTTCCCGTATTTACCAATACATCTCTAATAACATCTCTCGACAAGGTATTTCCCGTATGATTGATGGAAAGCGATTGTAAAAGTGCTACAGCACCAACAACAATCGGTGACGCTCCGGAAGTTCCACCGAAATTGTCCGAGTATTCTTTATTCGGACCTTCGGCTGCATAGGCCGAACCATAACCCGTTGTAACAACACCTTCACCATTTCCCTGTAAATCAATGCGGCTTCCGTAATTTGAAAACCACAAGCGGGAACGCGACACATCATCAATCCCAACTGCTCCGGCGCCAACCATAATTGCTTCCGACCAATTTTCTTCTAAAAAAGGATAATGTCCGCCGTTATCTGTATTAAAAATAGGGTCATCCAAATTCTGGTTACCATTCCCTGCGGCTTCCACTACAATCAATCCGTTTCCTGATATCAGCTGAATAGCGTCGTAGAAAGGTTCATACCATTCAACCGGTACATAATCCTGGTTTGTACTCGGACCTGCTATTTGCTGTTCTATCAAAACCACATCTCCCTCTGTCAATTCGCTTAGCGTGTTGATCAATGCTTCTTCCAGGTAATAAGTCTGGTTAATAAATGCACCTGCAAAATACAATTGGCTTTCATAAGCAATTCCAGTGGTTCCGACCCCATCATTCAAAGAAGCTATTTCGCCTAATACCGCCGTTCCGTGATCCGGTCCGAAACCAGGATCTTCCAGTTGAGATCCTACAATAACTACCTGGGGTAAATCTTCATGATTCGGATTAAAGAAATATTCTATGTCACAAACCCGCACTCCTGCTCCAAAAACGGAATATGCATTCCAAAATTCCTGTACGTGAATTCCCGGTTCCTGGTCAAATAAGTAAAGTTGTGTCGACTGAAGATTCGGTACCACCGGCATACTCAATTGAGGTGGAATGCTCACATATTTTATCTCGGCCAATGTTTCCAGTTTTCGTTTTACTTCCTGGATATTTTGCCCCGGGTTTATATGAAATTCAAAAAGGGTATTCGGGTCCGAAAGGTTCTTTTTCAGATTTTGTTTTGCTTTTAAATAGTAAGCCTGCAACTGCTCGGCCGGGATAGAATAAAAGGGTTCCCAATGTCCGTATTGCTCCAATTTGGAAGTTTCCGGATAAGATCCGTCTCCTGAAAACAATTTACCCGATTGTGCATGCACATTCAATCCGTCACGAAACTTTACGTGTACTAATTGTTTGGATCCGTTTTGAGCAAATGTAATTCCGAAGGAAAAGGATAAAACGGTGAGTAGAATAATCTTCATAAGCAGTTATTTTTTATCAATGCTAATGAATATTTCAACATCGCTTCAAATTAAAATGCGTACACCTCAAACTATTGAGGGAAGCGTATTCAAGAAACCGTGAGGTGTTTTCTTAAAGCATTTTGATGCGATTGGTCAGTTCATCTCTGTATGAACCACCGATAGGAATTAATTTGCGATCATTTTCCAGCTGAAGGTTCGGGAAATCGATGGATGCAATTTTATCAAGGCGAACGATAAATGAACGGTGTACACGAATGAACTGGTCTGTTCCCAATTTCGTTTCGATATCCTTCATCGTGGAATGGATCGTATAACGTGTTTCATTGGTATTGATAACCACGTAATCCTTTAAAGCTTCGATGAAGTAAATATCATTCATATTTAATTTCACCAATTTGCTGTTGGATTTCACGAAAATAAACTCATTCAAAGAATCCTTCTCTTTATTTTCAACAAGGGAATAAAGCATATCGCGTTCGCGTTCCACTTCTTGTTCCTTTTTGTGTTTATAAAGTGCCATTTCAATCGATGTATGTAAATCGATTTCTTTGAAAGGTTTTAAAATATAACCGTAAGGTTCAGTAACTTTTGCTTTTGATAAGGTAGCTTCATCTGCGTAAGCAGTTAAATAAATTACCGGAATGGAGTATTGGTTCCGAACAATTTCAGCTGTTTCAATCCCGTTCATTTCACCCTTCAACATGATGTCCATCAGGACAATATCCGGCTGATTTGCTTCCAATAATTCGAGTGCTTTTTCACCCGAAGGAGCTGCACCAACAACGTGATAACCAAGCTTTTTCAAACTGGATTGGATATCCTTCGAAACAATGAATTCATCTTCTACAACTAATACATTAGCTTTCGTCATTCTTTACAGCTTTGGAGTCAAAAGTAATTAATTTTGAGAGTTAATTACAATCTGTTCTTATTATTTAGTAGACGCTTAACTTTTGTTCGTCTATTCGAATATAAACTTTAACTATGAATTGTGCAAATTAGTCCTCAAAAGAGCGAAAACAAAATAAATAGAATAAAAACTTTTTAAAAAAGAAATCTATTATATCTATTAGGGGTGTTAGTTCGTGTAAAACTTCCGGTGGAAAGATTAGTTTTTTTAACTTATGAGTTATTCGGATGGATTTATTGACAATTGATATATCTGTTTTGAAGTTCTGTTACAAGAGTTTACGCAGATATGAACAAATTGGAACAAATTGTTAATGTGGATAAAATAGTTTGATTTGATTGTGTTAATATGTGTTTAACATGGTGATAAAAGAGCGATAATTTCATCAAACTTTTGAGTGCTCGATTCAAAAACTTGTACATATGATGAAATAGTTTAAATATCCTAGAAATACTTATTGAATCTTTCCAACAGATATTGACAATTTGGATTTTGTTCGTGTGTAAAACTCAATTTAATAAGCTTAAGAAAATCAGGGCTTTCCGATAATGCCTTTTTTCTTATTGTTAATTGATTGTTCCGTTTGTTGATAAGCCGTAACTTTGACAAAACTTTCAGTATTATGTCACAAATCATTCCAATCGGAGCAGATCATGCAGGATTTCAATTGAAATCAGAAGTTATTAAACATTTAGAATCACTTGGTTACCAGGTAAAGGATTACGGATGTTACAGTGAAGAAAGCATTGACTATGCAGATTTCGGTCACCCGGTTGCCGATCATGTGGAAGCAAATGAGGGATCAAAAGGAATCGTGATTTGCGGAAGCGGAAACGGAATTAACATGACTGTTAATAAACATCAGGGAATTCGTGGAGCTCTTTGCTGGAAAAAAGAAATAGCTCAATTGGCACGGGAACACAATGATGCAAACATTTTGACTTTACCTGCACGTTTTGTTTCCGTAGAAGAGGCACTTGAAATGGTGGATATTTTCTGGAATACTGCATTCGAAGGTGGAAGACACCAGAAACGTGTTGAGAAAATCGCACTATAATAATGTAAAATTGATAGTTGACAATTGAAAAAGAATTCAATAGCTTTTCAATTGTCAATTGTACATTCTCAATTGTAATTATGAAAGGAATCACCAGTCTATTATTTTCAAGTGCTTTGTGCGTTTGTTTTTCTCAGCAGGCAGATATCGCTAAAAAATACAGCTCCTATATTAATGAAGCCGATCTGAAAAAGAATCTGACGATTTTAGCTTCCGATGATTATTTGGGAAGGGAAACCGGAAAACAAGGTCAGAAAATGACAGCTGAATTCCTGAGTGCCTATTTTAAAAAGCTGGGTTGTTCTTTTGCTCCGGGAATGTCGGGTTATGAACAAAGCTTTGATGTCATTGAAAGTACGCCTGGTGGAACGATGTCATTGAATAATCACTCGCTTGATTTCAAAACGGACTTTATTTATTATTCCTGTAAGTCTAAAACAGATTTGGAAAATCTTCCTGTTTACAGCACAGAGCAATTGCCAAAGGTCGGAGAAAAACCATGCTATGTGATCTATGCTATGAAAAGCATGGAAGTTCGAAAAGAAGTTTCTGTTTTGAAGAAGCAATTATCAAAGAATGTAAAAGGAGTTATCCTTGTTTCGGAGAAATACGGAACACTTTATGAATACATGGAACATTATGTAACTACGAAAACGATGTACCTGGCAGATGAAAAGAAGAAGGAGGAATTCCCCATCCTTTTTGTAAAAGATTCTGCAATCCTTTCTTTGAAGAATAAGTCAAATGCCTATTTGTTCGGGAAAGGAAAATTCAAGGAAACAGAGCATCCGAAACCTTTGTTTACCCTAAATGCACATTTAAATACACAGGAAGAAAGACTAACCAGTTCAAATGTATTGGCTTATATAGAAGGAAGTGATCCGCTGCTTTCGAAGGAAGTGGTTGTGATTACTGCGCATTACGATCACATAGGTGTGGATCACGGAGTTGTATACAATGGAGCTGATGATGACGGGACCGGGACGGTTGCACTGCTGGAGTTGGCTGAAGCATTTATGGAAGCAAAGAAAAATGGTCAGGGTCCGAAACGTTCCATCCTGATCATGCCGGTTTCCGGTGAAGAAAAAGGATTGCTTGGTTCAGATTATTATTCTTCGCATCCTATTATTCCATTGGAAAATACAGTAGCAGATTTGAACATTGACATGATCGGTCGAAACGATATTGCTCATGAAAAGGATACGAATTACATTTATATTATTGGTTCAAATATGTTGAGCAATGATCTGCACGACGCCAATGAACGGGTAAATACAAAATATACGCAATTGAAACTGGACTATAAATTCAACAGTTTATCGGATCCGAACCAGTTCTATTATCGTTCAGACCATTATAATTTTGCCAAGCACAACATCCCGGTTATTTTCTATTTCAGCGGAGTGCATGAAGATTATCATCAGCCAACAGATGATGTTGAGAAGATCATTTTCCCGAAAGTAGAAAGAGTGGCACGCCTGGTTTTCTTTACTGCCTGGGAAATTTCAGATGCTTCAAAGAGACTTACTTTGAACCGCTAATTCCCAATAGGGATTCAATCAAAGCATTGGTTTTATTAACGTATTCCGTATAGACTTCTCCTGTTCCCGGACCATTGAATCCGGTGTGAATGCGTTTTACTTCACCATCTCTTCCGATGTAAATGGATGTCGGGAAAGAAATTACTTCATTCAGCATTTTAAATTGCTCGGAAGCAATTACCTTGGAAGCTTTGCCCCCAACCAGAAAAGTGAAGTCCAGGTTTTTCCGTTGCTTTAAAGTCAGGATCTTTTTTGCCTGTTCTTCAAAAGAGTCTGCAGCTTCATATCCGATCGAAATGATCTCCAGTCCTTTTGAATGGTATTTATCATAGAGTTCTTTATAGTAATTGGTTTCATCCATGCAATTCGGACACCAGGTCCCCATGATTTGTATAATAACCACTTTTCCCCTTGTTTCCGGGTTTGGAAACGTATAATCCGTTCCGTTAACCATCTTAAGGTTAAAGCCGAACACGTTATTTTCCTTTTTCAAAGTAGTTATGGAATCCGGGTCACGTAATTCGTAATTTGGATTATATGTTGCAACGAAATCCGTAGAATAATGTTTGCCGCTGTAGAAATAACCCTGAACCCGTTGGTCCTTTAAAGTACCGTTCAACAAAAAGGCGTGAGAGCCATCGAAAGCGGAAAGGTAAAATTTGGATCCTTCAATACTTCCTTCCAAAAAACGGTAATCACCTGTTTCGGTTCTGAAAGTTCCTGTAATGTGATTTTGGTTTTGAGCGATAATCCCCAGGGCATTTTCTTCATCAGAAGTTTTGGGAGAAAAATGTGTTTCCCATTTACCGCTCAAATCGCCACCCGGAGCTTCTTTTTTCCGTGTTTTTTGATTTAAATTAGCGAAAAAAGGAATTTTGTAATTTGCACCTTTGTTGTAGTTGAACCAAAATCCTCTTATTTCTTTCTTCTTGTAGGTAATAAAACGCAGTTCGGAATCGAAGCTTGGGAAAGGTAAAATAATGGTATCCCCTTTCTTAATCCCATTCATTAATTCTATTCGCTCTTCCGCATTGTGAACTACCAGGAGCATTCTTTTCTGTTTTTTTTCTACCGTTAAATGGACCGGTAATTGAGTTGTTTCATTTAATTGAAGGTAAGCGGAATAAGATCCGGTAAGAAGCGGGATCTTTTGAGCATATACAGATGTTGCTGAAAAAAGGATCAGAAACGAGGAGATAATACGTCTTTTCATTGGGGTGTTAAAGTGCTACTAAATTATATTTTTATTTTGAAGAATCTGACTCGTGCAACCTTTTTTGGTAGTTTAGAGTCTATTGATACAGCAAGTGCTATGGATGATTTAACATTGGTAAGTGAATGCGCCAAAGGAAATTCAAAAGCACAGCGGGCGTTGTTTGATAAGTTTGCTCCCAAAATGTTGGCAGTTTGCCAGCGTTACCTGAGAAATAACCAGGAAGCTGAAGACGTATTACAGGATGGTTTTGTAAAGGTGTTTCAGAAGATTGTGGATTTCAAAATGGAAGGATCTCTGGAAGGATGGATACGAAGAATTGTTGTAAATACGGCTTTGGATACCATTCGAAAGAACAAAAAGTTATTGGATGACGTACAAGTCGAAGAGGTTCAATACAAAGTATCCTTTACAGACCATCAATTTGATGGAATGGATCTGGCACAGTTAATGAAGTTGATTGACGCAATGCCTGATGGATACCGGATTGTATTTAACATGTTTGCAATAGAAGGTTATTCGCATAAAGAAATAGCAGATACATTGGGAGTAACGGAGAATACCTCCAAATCACAATACTCGCGTGCACGAGCTTTTCTACGCACTCAATTAGAATTATTAGAACGTGATTGAAAAAGATAATATACAAGAACTGTTTTCGAAAGCATTTGAAAACCAAACCGCTACGGTAAAACCGGAGCTATGGGCTGGTGTTCAGGCTAAGATGGCTGCCGCAGGTGTTGCTTCAACAGCAACTGTTGCGACAAAAGGCCTTTCTGCTTTGACGAGATGGATCATTGGCTCCGCTGCAGTTGGAACTGTGGGTGTGGTCACTACTGTTATTGCTTTGAATTCAGGTGAGGAATCTGCGACTAAGAAGCCGGATTCTCCAAAAGAGATTTCTCAGAATACGACTGTAACAAGTCCTGAAGAAAGTAAAACAGATCAGAGTGTTAGGAATGAAAACACTTATTCCGTTAAACCGGAAGCGTTGAACTCAACGGAACCGTTTGAAGATATTCCGCAATCAACAAATCCATATAGTAAAGAATACAAGGAAAATGTTGATCCTGTTGTAAAAGAGAATAATGTTTCCGAATCTCCTAAACAAGAGAAAGGAAAAGCAGAGGAAAAAGTAGTTTCGACCGTTGGTAACACTAAAAAGGAACAGGCAGATAAAACAGATTCTAAAAAAGAACCTGTTGATCATACTGTAGATTCCAAAGAAGAATCAAAACAACATCCGGAAGATACCAAGGAGCCTGTTTTTGTGAAGTTGGAATCGAAAGTGACCAAGTTCCCGAATGTGTTCACTCCGAATGGAGACAGAAGTAACGATATTTATTTCGTAGAAGCTGAAAACATCAATGACTTCCAGTTGGTAATCATTGATCAGAATAATCGCGAAATGTTCCGCTCAAACTCTCCGGGAGAGGCAGATGGATGGAACGGAAGAGATAAAGCTGGTGAAGAAGCCCCAAGCGGTTCTTATGCAGCAATCGTTACCGGAAAACAACAAAACGGAAAAAGCTTCAGGGACATTCAGTTGTTCGAATTAAGACGCTAATAATTACACGTATACTGAAACAAAATGAAAAAGCACTCGTCAAACGACGAGTGCTTTTTTGCTTTATTAAACACAAGGAGCATAGGACACATAACCGGGTTTTATATTACTACGAAGGGCACTAAGCGCACAAGCTTCAGGATTTTCAAAGCTTATTCAAGTGAATTTGACACATAGGTTTATTTATCGCAGATAACGTTTAATATTTGCGTATAATCTAAAATAAACAATTTTTGTTTTCTATAACTCATAAGGAATTTATTCAGTTTTATTCAAACAATGGTAAAGCGTATTACTATGTGCCCTATGCGCCTTCGTTGGAGCTTGTGCCATCGCTAAAGCTACTGGCGACATGCGATCAGCGTAAGCGTTGGTTCTATGTGGTGAGTAAAAACGATATTCTATGATAACAAAAGAGCTTCGCGTAATTTGCGAAGCTTTCTGAGATCTCGTCTCCCGCATGTGCGGGAAACCGGAGCAAACAATTTTTGGGATTATAAGAAACAAAAAAGTCTTCATCATTTGATGAAGACTTTTAAGAGGTCTCGTCCGGATTCGAACCGGAGTAGACGGTTTTGCAGACCGGTGCCTAGCCGCTCGGCCACGAGACCTTATCGTGGTCACAAAAATAGTAATTTTTCTAATATAATTACCAAGTTCCAGTCTCAATAATAATTGCTACGTTATCTACGTCTCCATTGATAGGAGGACAAATTTTAGTGACTTTCACGCGTAAACCGATTAATCCTTTGATTTCTTGCTCAATACGTGAAACAATGCGTTGTCCAACATGTTCGATCAGTTTGGAACGAATCGCCATTTCCTGTGTTACGATCGCATTGATATGCACATAATCGATAGTCTGACTTAATTCATCATTCAATGCTGCTTGCTGAAAGTCGGTTTTCATACGAACGTCTACCACATAGTTTCCGCCGATTTTCCCTTCTTCCTCTAATCATCCATGATAGGCATAGAGTTTTATTCCGTTTACTTCAATGATATGATTCATCCCAGTTTTGCTAATCCGTCATTCATGCGATTCAAACATTCTTCTTTCCCCAGGTAAGAAGCTATTTCAAACATGGAAGGTCCTGTTCCGGCTCCTGTAAGCAACAAACGGAATAAAGGAAGTACAGCACCAATACCCAAAGATTTCTCTTCCAGGAACGCTTTAAATGCAGCTTCGATTGTCGGTGCATCAAATGTTGAAAGTGCATCTAATTTGCTTTTCCATTCGTTCATTAAAGCAGAAGAATCTTCCTTCCATTTTTTGGAAACGGTTTGCTCGTCATACGACGTTGGCTTGTTGATCAGGTAAGATCCTTCAGCCATCATATCCTTCACGAATGTTGCGCGTTCTTTCATTAAATGACAGAATGCTTCCAAACGTTCTTCCGAATCCGTTAAATTGAACTGCGCCTTTAATAGTCGTGCCAATTCCTTTTCTGAAGTATGTTTCAGGTATTGTTGCTGGAACCATTTTGTTTTCTCCGGATCAAATTTAGCTCCTGCTTTACCTACTCTGTCTAAGGTAAATGCCTGGATTAATTCATCCATTGAGAAGATCTCTTGGGTGGTCCCGGGATTCCAACCCAAAAATGCAAGCATGTTGATAAATGCGCCTGAGAAGTAACCGTTTTCGCGGTACCCGGAATACAATTCACCCTCAGCTGTTGTCCAGTTTGCAGGGAATACAGGAAAGCCTAAACGGTCCCCGTCTCTCTTGGATAATTTACCGTTTCCGTCGGGTCTCAATAACAATGGCAAGTGGGCAAATTGTGGTGCTTCCCAACCAAAAGCCTGGTATAACATTACGTGCATGGGAGCAGATGGTAACCACTCTTCTCCACGAATTACGTGTGAGATTTTCATCAAATGATCATCTACAATATTCGCTAAATGATACGTTGGCATTCCATCACTTTTGAATAACACCTTGTCATCCAGGTTGTTAGTGTTTACAACAACCCATCCTCTGATGATATCTTCGAATCTAACATCTTCATTTCTAGGCATTTTGAATCGAATAACATACGGATCACCCGCCTCCAAACGGCGTTTAACTTCATCTGCAGGCAGTGTAAGCGAGTTTTTCAAGTTCGTACGGGTAACACTGTTATATTGCCAGTTGGGCATCCCCATTTGTTTCGCCTGCTCACGAACTGCTTCCAATTCTTCCGGAGTATCGAATGCATAATAAGCTTTGTCATTTGCAACCAATTCTTCAGCAAAGGGACGATACATTTCCTTACGCTCACTTTGAATATAAGGACCATATTCTCCTCCGATTCCGGGACCTTCATCCGGAATGATCCCACACCAGTTCAAAGAGTCCATAATATACTCCTGTGCACCCGGAACAAAGCGGGTTTGATCGGTATCTTCTATTCGAATAATGAAGGTTCCATTATTGTGTTTTGCAAAAAGGTAATTATAAAGTGCTGTTCGAACACCTCCCATGTGTAATGGTCCGGTTGGTGACGGTGCGAAACGAACGCGTACGTTTGAGGAACTCATGCTTGTAAATTTTATGCAAAAGTAATTAAATAAATGGCCCGATTCCGAAAATGGCAACATGTGAAACATCGGAAAGATTAACCTTTTTTAAGAGTAAAGTGTACAGTGGTTTGGAATTTGAAGAAGATGTTCTGTATGAACTTTTCTACTTTAGTAAGTTATTCGAATAAGAATTGTTTTATGTCAGCTTTTGATCGCTTAATTGAGCAAATAGACGCCTTCATCCGGAAGTATTACAAGAGTGAAATATTAAAGGGTGTTCTGATAGTCGTTGGCTTTTTGTTGGCCTCGTGGTTAACCGTGAGTGTCCTGGAATACTTTGGTCGTTTTCCAAGTTCCGTGCGCTTTATCTTGTTGATTTTATTCCTGGGAATGAACGGCTATTTGCTTGTTCGTTATTTTGCCCTTCCGCTTATGCGATTGTATTCTTTCGGGAAACGAATTAATCGAACCCAGGCAGCTCGAATTATCGGGTCTTTTTTTCCGAACGTTTCTGATCGCTTGTTAAACACACTTCAGTTGAATGAAATTGTAAACGAGGACGACCGAAGTTTTGAACTGATTCGCGCAAGTGTGTCACAAAAATCGAATGAATTGCTGGCAGTTAAATTCGAGGAAGCGGTCCGTTACGAAGAATCGAAAAAATACTTGAAGTATGTTATTCCGATCATTCTCGTTTTTGGAACGATTGCGGTAGTGGCTCCGCGCTGGATTACAAAAGGCTCTTCCAATGTGGTTAATTTTTCCCAGGCGCAGGAAGCACCGTTTGATTTCAATCTGGTGAACAATAAGGATAAATTGCGGGAAGGAAGTTCATATAATGTGGAGGTTGACATTACGGGTCTGTATGTTCCGGAACATGTATTCCTGGTTTCGAATCGCGGCAGGTATAAAATGAATAAAGTTCGTAAGAACCGCCTTGCTTTCCCTATTGACAATTTGAAGTCTGACCTTGTTTTTCATTTTGAAAGTGAAGGATATGAATCGAAAGAATTCCGGGTTAGCGTATTAGGAAATGCTTCTTTAGGAAAAGTTGTTGCAACACTTCACTACCCAAAGTACCTGCATAGAAAAGATGAACGCCTGTTGAATATTGCAGACCTGGACCTTCCGGAAGGAACAAAAGTAGATTGGAATGTAGAGGCGCGAAATGTGAGTTGGTTTAAAGTCTTTAGTAAGGGTTTTTCGAAACAGTTTAATGAATCCAGCGGAAACTTTGAATCTACTTATAAGGAAGACGGGTCAGTCAATTTTGTTCTAAAGAATAAGGACTTGAATGTCCTGGACACATCAAACATCCAGATTCATGTCATTAAGGATGGATATCCATCGATCCTGGTTTCGGAAAGCGTAGATTCGGTTAAGGCTTCTATCCGGTCTTTCGAAGGATTGATCTCTGACGATTACGGGTTGACCGCTCTTTATTTTATGTACACGATAAAGAAGAAGAACGGAACGGAATTGAAACGAAAGATGTTGGTAGACAAGTATGCTTCAACCAATGACAAATTTTCGTTTGCTGTTGATTTCAGTCGCGACAATATCGATGTAGAAGATAAAATATCGTACCACTTCCTAGTATTTGATAATGATGGTGTAAACGGATCAAAGAGTACTTCTTCGCAGAATTTCGTGTATGAGTTGCCGACACTCACCAATCTGAATGAAAAACGTGATGAAGTTCAGAAAGAATTAAAAAACTCTCTCAAGGATGTTTTTAAGAAGACAGAGCAATTCCAAAAAGATGTAAACAAACTGCAGAAATCACTCATGAATAAATCAAAAAGTGATTTTAAGAATATGGATTTATTTGCAAATTTAGCTAAATCAGAAGTAA
>CBFGPJ010000006.1:0-19213 GCA_965650615.1 uncultured Fluviicola sp.
TTGGTTCGCGGGATTGTTCTATATGGTTCGCTTGTTTATTTATCATACGGAGGCGAATTCCAGACCGGAAGACGAGAAACGCGTTTTGCAACAGCAATTCAATGTCATGCAAAAGCGCTTATGGGTTATTATCACAACTCCGGCAATGATCCTGACGGTTGTTTTCGGAACACTCATGCTTCTTGCAAATCCGGGGCTTTTAAAAATGCCATGGATGCATATCAAATTGACTTTTGTAGTGATTCTTCTGGTGTATCATTTCATTTGCCAGGGAATCATGAACCGCTTAAAAAATGGTTCTTCCAAGTGGACTTCCGGGCATTTGCGGATGTGGAATGAAGTGGCAACCTTACTCCTGGTTGCAATTGTATTCCTGGCAATTATGAAAACCAGTTTGGGATGGCTTGGCGGGGTAATTGGGTTCTTTGGAGTTGGGATTGCGTTGATGATGGGGATAAAACTTTATAAGAGGCTGCGGAAAAATTGATTTTTGTTTGACGTAATATTGCGTTATTACGTCAAAAATTGATTCTTCATTTTTTTTGAAAAACCTCTTTTTTCAAATCACCTTTTTTCATAAATTAAATAAGAAAATGAAAAATGGGATCAACAAAAAAAGAACAGTACACCAGAAAACAACTTGATTTTGCTTCATACACGAAGGCATTAGGGCATCCTGCCCGAATTTCGATCGTTGAATATTTCAATTTTTATCCTCGTGGAAATTGTAAGGCATTTGTTAAATCAACCAAACTGTCAAGATCAACAATCAGTCAGCATTTAAGAGAACTTTTGGATGCGGGGGTGTTATTCGAGCGATATGATGATTGGTCAAATGACCACTATTATTTCTTGAATCCAAAAGCGGAAGAAATATATTTGGAAATAAGTCAAATTTTCAGAAATGAACAATCGTGACGTAATATTGCGTTATTACGTCAAAAAAGCACAATTTCGAAAATAAGTCAATACCTTTACAACAAAGACTTGAAAAATGACTTACGAAAATATCCTGGTGTCACAAAACGGACACATTCAAACCATTACGATTAATCGCCCGAACCAATTAAATGCATTAAACAAACAAACCATTTCCGAGTTGAATTATGCCTTGAGTGCAGCAAACGAAGATAAGGGAACGGGTGTGGTGATTCTTACCGGTTCCGGTGAGAAAGCATTCGTTGCCGGTGCGGATATTAAAGAATTTGCCGATTTTTCAATTGAAAAAGGGCGCGAATTGGCAGCTCAGGGACAACAGTTGTTATTTTCATTCATTGAAAACATGACCACACCGGTAATTGCCGCGGTAAACGGGTTTGCGCTTGGCGGCGGATTGGAACTGGCAATGGCATCACATATCCGCATTGCTTCGGCAAATGCAAAAATGGGACTTCCTGAAGTTTCTCTTGGAGTAATTCCGGGATATGGCGGAACGCAACGTTTGACCCAATTGGTTGGTCGTGGAAAAGCAAATGAAATGATCTTCACTGCTGGAATGATCTCTGCTGACGAAGCAAAATCATGGGGTTTGGTGAATCACGTGTGCGAACCGGAAGAATTGTTAGACCTGGCGAATGAATTAGCCGGAAAAATCATCAAAAATTCTGGAACAGCAATCGCTTCTGCTATTCGTGCGGTAAACGCATTGTATTCGGAAGGTGGACAAAAAGGATTTGACAAGGAAGTGGAAGAATTCGGATTGTGTTTCGGAACAGCTGATTTCAAAGAAGGAACGACGGCATTCATTGAAAAAAGAAAACCAAACTTTCGAGGATAATTGAATCCGCTTAAAAAACTATTAGGGCAAACAGCTGTTTATGGGATGTCGAGTATTCTCGGCAGGACCCTGAACTACTTATTGGTCCCACTTTATACTTCCGTATTTTTTACGCATCCGGAAGAATATGGAGTGGTTTCCCAATTGTATGCCTTTGTAGCTTTTTTAATGATTTTACTGACCTTCGGAATGGAGACAACCTTTTTTCGCTTCATTCAGGACAGTGATGATAAGCAACGGGTTTTTCAAAATAGCTTTCTAACTGTTTTGTTGTTAAATGTCGGTTTCTTCCTGCTCATATTAGGATTCAATCACTCCGTTGCTGACGCATTGTTATTCAATGATCATCCGGAATACATCATCCTGATGGGAGCTATTGTTGCCATTGATGCAGTTTCCAGTTTACCCCTTGCAAAACTTAGATCGGAAGAAAAAGCGAAGGAATTTGCCATTATTCAATTTTCATCGATAGGAGTAAATATTGTTCTGAATCTCGTATTACTCTATTGTTTTGTGGATTGGGATAATCCTGTAAACGGAGTATTTTACATTTTGATAGCGAACCTGGTTTCCAGTTTGGTGAAACCAATCATGCTGCGAAAAGATTTTACCGGAATTCGCCTGAAACTGGATATTCCCTTATTGCGAAAAATGATGGTATACGCCATTCCAATCGTCATAGCAGGGTTTGCCGGAATTATCAATGAAGTAATCGACCGGATTATGCTGAAGCAAATGTTGTACGATCCTGCGAACGGATTTACGGCAAAAATGGCTGATGCGGAAATTGGTATTTACAGTGCGTGTTACAAACTAGCCATGCTTGTTACGATCCTATTGCAGGCGTATCGCTACGCGGCCGAACCTTTTTTCTTCAACCAAATGAAGAATCAGGATAGAAATAAACTATATATCAAACTCATGAACTATTTCGTTGCGATCGTTTGTTTGATATTCCTCGGAGTTTCACTAAATCTGGACATTTTCAAATACTTTATTTCAAATAAAACATTTTGGAGTGGATTGCACGTGGTTCCCATTCTCTTATTAGCAAATGTGTTCTTTGGAGTTTACATCAACCAAAGCATCTGGTACAAATTGACCAATCAAACCAAATTCGGGGCGTACATTTCCATCATGGGGGCCATGCTGACGATAACCATCAATTACTTGTTTATCCCGGAATACGGATACAAAGCCAGCGCTTGGGCAACTTTGATTGTCTACGCATTCCAAATGGTTGTTTCCTATTTCTGGGGACAGAAACACTTTCCTATCAAGTATAATCTTCGGAAGTTTTTCCTGTACCTTGGATTGAGTATCCTGATCTATTTTATTTGCGATAAAATCCCGTACGGAGATCACTCACTGATCAAATTCGCATTGAACAACCTGTTGATCATCTTCTTCATTTATGTCGTGATGTCGGTAGAGGGAATCAAACTTTCATCCTTACGCAGAAAATAAAAACCCCATCCATCAGCTGACAGACAGGGTTCCCGAAAAGTATTCGGAATTCTTTACTTAATAACTTTAACCGTTCTGGATGTATTTTCTCCGGATAAAATCAACAAATAAGTTCCCGATGAAATGTTTTCTAATTGATCCATTTCAGTCAATCCTGAGTTGATCTGATTCATTTCCGAAAGAACGCGGCCATTCAGATCGATCAGTTTTATAGATTGGATCGCACCGTCTTTGTTCTCTACCGAAATTGAACTGGTGAACGGATTCGGATAAGGGATAACCTGGTTTAGCAGTTCCTTTTCATCAAGACCCAGTGCTGAAGATAGCCAAACTTGCGATCCGTCAAAATAGATCACACTTTCAATTTTGAAGAAATCATTCCCCGATTTGTTCGGGCAATAAACAGAGATTGTAATGGAGTAGTATCCCGGATTTCCGGCCAATCCTAGTGTATCGTTGATATAAATAGTATCCGTCGGTGAATAGATCGCCCAGGTAACGTATAAATTCTGGTTGATTGAATCATAAACAGCCTGGTACAAGGAAGCAGAATCAATTGCACTGTAATCGATAATGCAATCAGTTACCAACTCCGTATATAAAGTATCGCTGATCACTCCGTTCGGGAAAGGATTGTTGCCATATGTTGTAGAAGAATCTGCAATAACGAAATTTACGGCTGCAGAATCCGTTCCTGAATCCCAGACCATCACAGAGTAAATCCCGGCGCAGAGGTTTGAAATCGAATTCCCTGCAACTCCATTGCTCCAAACAATGGTGTAAGGAGCTGTTCCTCCAGTTGGTGAAATGGTAGCAGAACCGGTGCAATTGTTCATTAAATCATCTGTTGAAGACAAGTTTACGGTAAAGTTGTTGCCGGTATTTGTTGAATCACTTACATACCAGGAAGCTGAAAAGCTGCATCCGTTTGCATCTGTGCATACTACGGTATAAGTTCCGGCACATAAATTTGAGCTGGATTGTGTT
The DNA here is from genome assembly GCA_965650615.1 of uncultured Fluviicola sp. Taxonomy (GTDB): domain Bacteria; phylum Bacteroidota; class Bacteroidia; order Flavobacteriales_D; family Crocinitomicaceae; genus Fluviicola. The sequence goes on from CBFGPJ010000006.1 coordinate 4,232, forward strand.
GTAGTACCATTGCTCCATGAATAGGTGTATGGAGCTGTTCCGTTAATCGGATTAACTGTTGCCGTTCCGTCGCACAGTACAGGACCCGAAGTTGAGGTAGAAGAAATAGTTCCTGTGAAATTCATACAACTGTTAGTGATTGCAAAAGAAACGGATGCAGTATCTGAGCTCGAATCCTGGATCATTAAAGAATAAATTCCGGGACACAAATTATTGATCGAACTGGTTGTTTCACCGGTGCTCCATAAATAGGTATAACTGCCGGAACCGCCCGTTGGTGCAGCCGAAGCAGAACCACTGCAATTACCTGATAAATCGTTTGTTGTTGTGAGGTTGATTGAAATAGGGGAAGCGCCTCCGTTATATGCGACAGGAATTGTTGTGGTACAGCCCATCATGTCTGTGCAATAGACAGTATAATAATAATATCCGGCACAGAGATTAGACAGAGACTGTGTGTTAGCGCCATTACTCCAGGAATACGTATAAGGAGCAGTTCCTCCGTAAGGGGTGAATGTAGCAGTTCCGTCACACATTCCTGGGGCGGAAGGTGGTGTGCTTGAATACGATCCGGTGAATCCGGAACAACCATCCAGGATAAATGCATCCAGAGTAAGTGTATCAATCCCATCATAAATGGTAACCGTATAAGCTCCGGCACATAACAGATCTATATAACTGTTAGTTGCTCCCGTACTCCAAATGTATGTGTAAGAACCGGAACCACCCGTGGGTGAAACTTCTGCATATCCATTGCAGGTTCCGCCGCTAGTGTTTATTGTGGTCAAATTCGGAACAATGCTTTGCGCTATACTTAAGTTGAAACTTGTTAATGCAATCAACACAAAAACAAGCGAATAAAGGTGTTTCATAAGTTTAGTTTTGTCCAAAACTAAGGTATTGTATGTAATCCTGCAACTCTTTTTCATTTATTGCGTATAGATGATGTGATTTTCATAACTTTGTGACATGTTGACAGTTGAACAGCTTATCGGGGATTTATTATTACAGCACAATTGTGTGATCGTTCCTTCTTTTGGAGGTTTCGTGGCACAACGTACATCTGCAAAAATTGATCCGGCGAAAGGTGTCATCATTCCACCAAAGAAATCGGTCCTATTCAATAAACAGTTGATTAACAATGATGGTTTGTTGATAGCGGCACTTTCCCAGGCGAATTCCATTCCTTATTCTGAAGCTGCCGAAGAAGTTCAGGCACACATCAATGAATGGGAAGCAAGGCTTCAAATGGGTGGAAGAATCACCATTGACCGTGTTGGGAACCTGTTTTACGATCAGGAACGAAACCTGTGCTTCGAACAGGATCGCTTCTATAATTTGTTACTGGAATCCTTCGGATTGAGTGCTGTGCATTTTGTATCTGTTGCTGATGCAGAAGCAAAAGAATCACACCAGGCAATTTTACATGTTGTGAAAGCTGTTGAAATGGAGCAAAAACAAGTTGCTCCGAATGCAGAACCGTCTTTTGCACTAACTGAAGAACCAATTATTCCTGTTCTGGAAGTGGTTCACGAAGAGCACATCCAACCGACAATCATTCCGATTAAGAAAAAGTCCAATACCTGGAGATATGTAGCTGCTGCCTGTTTGCTGCCGATTGCATTTTATTCCTTTTGGATCCCGGTAAAAACAGATGTACTGGAATCAGGCGTTGTTTCACTTTCAGATTTTAACCCGTTCCACGCCAGCCAGCCGGGGACTTATACTTTGCCAGAAACGAATTATTCGTTCACAAAAAGAGAAGGCAAAAATCAACTTCAGCATTTACCGAAGAACGTAGAAACATTTTCTTATGAAATGGATGAAGACACGTATGTTCCGGTTTCTCTGAATAAGAAAAAAGCGACTGTTGAACAAGTGAACGAAGAACCGGAAGTTAAACCTGAAGTTGTTGCTGATCGCATGTCGCCTAAAGCTTCAGCAATGGCACAAACACCGAAAAAACCGGTGGAACAACCAAAAGTGAATCCGGTACCTGCAACACCGAAGGGCGGCCAGATCATCGTTGGAAGTTATTCGGATAGAAAAAATGCAGAAGACCTGATCAGGTTATTGGAATCCAATGGAATGGAAGGTCAAATCATCGAAAAAGACGGTAAAATTCGTGTCAGTGCAGGAAATGCATCCCAGTTTTCTCAATTGGAGCCGAAGTTAAAAGCCCTGGGGATTGCTCCATGGGTTTTGAAATGATTAAGATCATAGTTAATTTCCGATTTTAGTTCGTACTTTGGTGTAGTAACTATTGTTCAATGCACCGATGAAAATACTTGTTCCTATTTTACTCTTGCTTGTTGTTGGTTGTGGCTCAAAAAGTGAGACTATTCATCCGAAAATTCAGAATATTTCATCCTCTGTATATGCATCGGGCACCATTAAAAGTAAAAGTCAGTACCAGGCAGTTCCATTAGTTTCGGGAATTGTCCGTGATGTTTATGTGGACGATGGGGATTATGTGCAAAAGGGACAATTGCTGTTCAGAATTGACAATAAAGCTCAGCTTATCAATGAAGAAAATGCGGCACTTTCCGCTTCTTATTATGATTTGAGTTCCAATCAGGACAAATTGGAAGATGCACGAAACAGCATCCAACTGGCAAGGGAAAAACTGAAAACAGATTCCCTTATGTATGTACGCCAGCTAAACCTGTATAATCAGAATGTCATTTCAAAAGTAGAGCTGGAGCAACGTGAACTGGCGTACCAAAGTTCTCAAAATGCATTATCCAATGCGATTATTCGTTACAATGATCTGAAAAGACAAATCAATTTCAGTGCGAAACAATCGAAGAATAATTTAGCCTTGTCTTCAAAATCAGCGTCTGATTTCGAGATTCGAAGTGATATTGACGGAAGGGTTTACAGCGTTCTGATCGAAAAGGGAACCTTAGTAAGTCCGCAGGTTCCCGTAGCTATTTTAGGATCAGCAGACAGTTTTGTCCTTGAAATGCAGGTGGACGAATACGACATCGCAAAAGTAGACTTAAACATGCGGGTTTTGATTACGATGGATAGCTACAAAGGACGGGTATTTGAAGCAAAAGTGAGCAAGATCAATCCGCTGATGAATGAACGTTCAAAGACATTTAAAGTAGAAGCAACTTTTATTAATCCACCGAAACGCATTTTCCCGAACACTTCTTTTGAAGCGAATATTGTAATAGAATCAAAGAAAAAAGTGCTGACCATTCCAAGGACCTATTTATTAAAGGGGGATTCGGTCCTTTTAGTCAATGGGACTAAGAAAAAAGTAGAAGTTGGGTTACGCGATTTTGAGCTTGTAGAAATTCGTTCAGGATTGAAATCGAAAGATGAAATAATGCTTGAAGCCGAATGAGATTTGGACTGATCATAAGTATTTCGAAGGCCTTATTACTGGCTCGCTGGAAACAGACACTTGTTGCAGCTATCGGTGTGACGTTTAGTATTACCATGTTTATCACACTTTTGAGTTTCATGACGGGTTTGAATATTATGCTGGACAGTTTGATCCTTAACCGTACTCCGCATGTTCACATTTACAAAGAGGTACTTCCTTCTAAAAAACAACCTATAGATTATAAATCCTCGGCGTATAACTTTATAAGTTCGGTAAAACCAAAAAATGATTTGCTGGACCTTCGAAACAGCAGTGCAATTATGAGATCTCTCAGAGATGATCCAAGGGTTTTGGGAGTCAGTCCGAAGGTCAGCGTTCAGGTATTTTACAATGTAGGCGCCGTTGATCTGAATGGTGTTTTGAATGGTATAGATGTAGCGGGAGAGAACAGGTTGTTCACATTTTCCGAGTATGTAGTGGAAGGAGATTATCAGGATCTCAAATATATTCCGAACAGCATTATTTTGGGGAAAGGAGCAGCGGATAAGATCCTGGCAAATCTCGGTGACAATATTCAGATCACAACTTCAAAGGGAGAAAGGCTCCAGCTAAAGGTTGTAGGCTATTTTCAATCCGGACTTCAGGATATCGATAAAGTACAAAGTTATGTTTCATTGGCAACCGCTCAAAAATTAATGGGTGAGAGCAATAGCTATGTTACGGACATTCAAGTGAAATTAAAGGACATGGTCCAGGCACCTGAAGTCGCAAAAGAATATGGGAATATCTATGAAGTGGAAGCGGTAGATATACAAACGGCTAATGCACAATTTGAAGCCGGTACCGCCATCAGGACTTTGATTTCGTATGCAGTAGGAATTACTTTATTGATTGTTGCAGGTTTTGGAATTTACAATATCCTGAACATGATGATCTATGAAAAAATGGATACGATTGCTATTCTTAAAGCAACAGGATTTTCAGGAAAGGATGTAAAAAGGGTGTTTATTACAATTGCACTTACCATCGGGGTTTTCGGAGGACTTTTCGGGCTCTTATTCGGGTTTTTAATCTCCACGGGGATTGATCAGATCCCTTTTAAAACGGAAGCACTTCCGACGATCAAAACCTACCCGATCAATTATGATCCGAGATATTACCTGATAGGTGGAATTTTTTCGATTGTGACAACTTATTTTGCCGGTTATTTTCCTTCGCGAAAAGCAAGTAAGGTTGATCCGGTTGTAATCATTAGAGGGAAGTAAAATGAGCACACCAATTCTGCAAACCAGGAATATTTCCAAGTATTTTCATGACCCGTATGATATTCAGGTTTTGAAAAATATCAGTTTTGAAGTTCAAAAAGGAGAATTTGTTTCCATCATCGGGAAATCCGGCTGTGGAAAATCAACGTTGCTGTACATCCTTTCAACGATGGATACGGATTATCAGGGAGATTTAGTGATAGATAATCAAATGATGCGCGGTAAAAAAGAAGGTGACCTGGCGCAGGTCAGGAATGAGAAAATAGGTTTTGTCTTTCAGTTCCATTATTTGCTGAATGAATTTTCTGTGTTGAGAAACGTCATGCTGCCCGGTTTGAAACTAAATAAATTAAGTGCCGCTGAAGTAGAACATCACGCTTATGAAAAGCTGAAAATTTTAGGAATTCAGGATGAAGCGCTTAAATTACCGAACCAACTTTCGGGTGGGCAAAAACAACGTGTGGCAATTGCAAGGGCTTTGATTAACAATCCTTTGATCCTGATGGGTGATGAACCGACCGGAAATTTGGATAAAAAGAATAGCGAGATCGTATTCGGGATATTTAAGGAATTGGCGGAAGAATTCGGACAATCCTTGTTGATAGTCACCCACGATAACGAATTTGCTGAAAGAACACATCGGATCATAGAGATGGAAGACGGGGCAATTATCCGGATGTAGGATGGTTGAAAAACACATTTAAGTTTACTTTTTACCTATATTTCCTTTTGGAAACTAGTTTCCACGAAGAAACTCATTATAAAATCAGATCTTTAGCAACGTATTTTTGCATTATGGCAATGAAAAAGAAACTTATTCACGAACCGGCTGCCTGCGCAGGAAGAATGCTTGCAATCAGAGATACGCTGGAATTGCTTTCCGGAAAATGGAAAATTCAGATCATCGGGACCCTGATATTCGAGAACTCCATGAAGTTCATGGAACTGAAACGGAATATTCCGGGAATCGGTGCCAAAATGCTTTCAAAGGAATTGCAGGAATTGGAAATCAATCAATTGATTACGCGAACGGTTTGCGACACGAAACCGATTACAGTCGAATATAAGATAACTCCTTATGGGCTAACACTTCAGCCGATCATTGGCGAATTAGCTGCCTGGGGGTCCAATCACCGCAAGCACTTGTTCAGCAAAAGCTGAATTGCTTAATGCAAATGAATGTTTTTGAAAATGGCGCGACACTCACAAGTACCTCCGCCCTTTTTGTTCTTGTCTACTTCGTTGAATACGTAGTTGCTGTCGCTGTTTAAGTTCAGGTCCAAAACCAATGTAGTGTCTGCAGCCCGACCACTGATAGAATCCAGATACATTTTGCAGGGACTGAACTGAGCCATGTTCTTATGCCCGTTTCTTTCCAAAATGATCGTTTCACTTTTACGGGCAATGAAAAAACTGTCTACAGTAAAGAACACGGTCGAAGCAGAATCTGTCCGTTCATAAACCCGGATCCAAACATCATAATCAGAATCATTTTGAATCACTTGATTGTACTTCACACTTGGATCCTTACATGCAGCAAGAATTAAAAGAAGTGCTATAAGGGGTAGAATTTGCTTCATGTTTCAAAGGTATGAAAACCAAAACCAATAATTGAAAATGGAGAATGTTAAAATTGAAAAGCTTTTCAATTGTCAATTTTAAAAGCGGATCGTTACACCCACCATTGCCTGGAAGCCCTGAACCGGGTAATTATACCATCTTTTGTATCGTTGAGCAGCAACGTTATTTAGGTTGATGAACCCGGAAACACGCTTGTTGTAACGATATTCCAATCCGATATTAGCATCAGCCAGGAAGCCCAGTTTCAAACCAAATTGGTTGTTTTCTTCCAATACATCTTTTCCGGCAGCAAATACCTGAGCTCTTCTTCCACCTTCCAGGTTCGCATCAACAGTTAAAATAAACTTATCGTACAAGTTGTATGTTCCGCGTAAAATAACCTGGAATTGAGGCAGGTTCCATGCGAAGATGTTGTTCCTTGCGTTGTAAGAATAGTATCGTCCGATCACATCAATTTTCACCTTTTCTTTCAATTGGTAATAGATCGACCCTTCCAGTTTGGTAATGTTCATCGTATCGTAGATCACATTGAAACGGTTTCTTCCCGAATAAACAGTATCCGTTACGAAGAGCGCTTTGCCTTTTACATGAGAAAAACTTGCAAATACATTGAATCCGATTCGTTTGGACAAGGTTCCTTTAATACCAACATAACCATCTGCAGCTTTGTGTTCATTCTGCAAAGAAACATTGGACAAGGTAAATTCATTTTCGTCTGTAATTCGTTTGAATGACTGCTGGGTCAAACCTCCTGTTACTCCCACATATGGGATCAGGATATCATTGAACAACGAATATTTTACTTCGGCAATTGGGTACAGGTAAACTTTGTCTTTTGTTCCAAAGCTGGCAGTCAGATCAACTCCGATTTTGGCCTTTAACTTCCGATTTTTGGAATACGTGCTGATACTTGGTTTTAAACTGATGATCGTGTTTTTGTTTTCCAAACCGGAATTCAAAAATCCGGGCATTGTATCATTCAGTATTCCGTATTTATAAGAGTTGTGAAGAATATCCAGGTCCGCAGCAAAGATCTCGGTTCCCCATTTGTATTCTGCTCCTGTGCGGATTGCGAAGAAATTTTCGCGTGCATTCCAATCACTTAAAGAATCTGCTTTTGGTTTTTTATCGTTGAAATGACGGTATTCCATTCCCAGTTTCCAATTCAAACCTAAGCTGTCTTTTGCATGTGAATGAAAGCCGGCTTTCAACCCGAAGGTATTGAAGCGCTGTGCAATACTGTCTTTATCTGCGTCCTCATTCGGGAAACCATAAAAGTGAAGTCCCTGATTACGATAATAGGATTCTGCATCCCAGCTGTATTTCTTTTCGTTTACGCCCACGAACGCGCGAGCAGTTGTTCTGTCGAAATTTGCCGGAGCCACATTCTGCATTTTTCCAAAAGAACTCAAATGCTGGATATTTCCACCATAATGCATTTTCCTGCTGCGGCCGTTGTTGTAATAAACTTCGGCAAGCGGCATCAATAACGAACCAATCCCGATGCGCGCGTAACCGTTATACAGCTGCGGTAATTTTTGCTGCAGGTTGACCTTTGCAGGTTCAATTTTAGGGATCTCGAAAGTAGGTTCGTAGTTAATGGAAAGCAGAGGATAAGAAGTTGATGGAATCGGGAAAACCGTGTCCAGGATTTTTGGCTGGGAATTCAGACGACTGGCATTTTCAACTGTTCGTGTACCGGTAGCGCTAATGATTACATCGGTTCCTTCCTGCCCGAACACATGCGAAAATGATCCGATCAATACCGCACTTACAAGCGTTAATATGTGTGTACTTCTCTTCATTATTTCCCTGTTTTTTCATCCACTTCAATGACCGTAGGCTCGCTCGGATTCGTCAAAGTTTTTGGTTGTGTTTTCAATTGCATAATCTCATCGTACAATTCGGCAGCTTCCTGCTGAATGCCATCATCTTTTACCGGATAGTGATCAATCACCGATTTGATCGTATTCTCTGCCTGGAACAGGTCTTTTTTCTGAAGCAATACCTTCGTTTGCAGAATCAATCCTTTTGCAATCCAGTAATCATAACCCGGTTTCATCTTCAACAATTCCCTGATTACGGTTTCCGTTTTAGTATAATCTGCCTGCTCAAATGCATTCAATGCAATCGTGTATTTGGATTCTGCAGCCCAAACAGTAGTCGTATTTTTGATTACATAGTCTAAAGACAATTGTGCTTCGGCATAACGTTTTTCTTTGGAAAGTGAAATTCCTTTGATGAATTCCGCTTCCAGTTTCAATTGGGTAGTTTGCTGAACACCCAGTACTTTTTGGGCATATTCAACCGCATTGGCATAATTCTCCAACAGGAAATGACAGCGCATCAACCCGATTCGGGCATTGTTCAAAAATTCCGGGTTGGAACTGACTTCTTCCGTTCGTTTGTAATACGGAAGTGCGGCTTCTTTTTGAGTTCCATTAAAGAGGAATTTGGCCGTCCGGACCGAAGCCAGTTCCGTATAATCGTCATTCGGACCGGCAAGTGTGATCTTGTAAATGTCAATCGCATCTGCTTCTCTCTTCAAACGGTACAAAGCATCTGCTTTTTGATTCATTGCATCGCGGTAGAATTTACCGTTCGGGTATTTATTCAGATACTTGTCGAACTCAGTAATGGAAGCATTCCATTCTTCTTTTTCATAGAGGTCAAATCCCTGGCGGTAATACTCATCTTCCACCTGGGTTGCGATGGAATCAGCACAGCTGTATTTTCCAGCCAAACCTTCAATCTTGTTTAACAAGCGTTGTGCACGATAAACAGCTACAAGCGAACTTACTTCACGCTCACAGATGGTATCACTCACAGTGAATTCATTCAGGACTTTGGTATAATACGTTTCTGCCTGGTTGTAATTTGCACGTTTGAAAGCAATATCACCCAGGTAATGGTAAGCATCTTTTACCATGTTGCTGGACGGATAATCGGAAATAATCTGCTTGTAATAACGTTCCGATTTATCCAGGTTTTCCTTTTCAAAATAAGCACGTGCAATATCCGCAATGGCGCGTTGCATGTACCGGGATTTAGGATAATTATTGATGAGGTCGGTTAAACTTTGAATCCGTTCATCCTGCTTGTTCATGAAGTTGTATGTACGGGCCATGTAATACAATGCCTGGTCGTCGTATCCTGCTTTCAAATTATATGCCGCTTTGTAATTATCAATTGCCGCCTGGTTAGTTGCGAAATCTGCGTTGATAACCCGGTAATATTCATCACCCAAACGCATGTAAGCATCTGCTTTTTTGTGAATATCCGTCAGGTTTGGCTGTTTTAAATATTCTCTGAAAGCGCTTTGAGTTTCAGGATAGTTTTTCAATGCCAGGTAAGCATATCCTTTGTTGTAGATGGCATCGTTTCGCAAGCCACTTAACTGGGAACCGGACATTCCCATGAATTGGGTGTATTTCTTAATTGCTTCAGAGTACTTTTTCAAATAAAACTCTGCATCTGCACTCCAATACATGGCCTTCGCACTGATCTCCGGACTGATCGGGTATTTATCTACCAATTCAAAAGCTGTTATTGCATTTGCGTATTCCGATTTCTGGAATAATTCCACTCCTCTGTTGAAAGCAATCAACTGGTAAGCAGATTTCAGTTTGATGTCCTTGTTGGTCAGCTGATCCAAAGATTCCAAAGCTTTCTGGTAATTCTTGGTAGAAGTATATACGTTTACCAGGTATTGATAAATAACCGGTTTTCGTTTTGAATCGGGGTATTTTTCAAGGTATAATTTGAATGCTTCAACGGCTTCATCGTATGCATTCATGTCCAGCTTATAAGAAAGCAGGGCATAGTTGTACAAGGCATCTTCCTGGATCATTTTGTCCATATCCAGCTGACTGGCCGCTTCAAAGGCGGTTCTGGCGTAAACGAGCTCATTCAGGTTCGTGTAACATTCTCCTGCATGGTACAAGGCGATCTGTCCTAACACGTCTTTTTCGCGTGCTACACGGTCAAAGTACTTAACAGCTTTTGTGCAATTGGATGTGCGCGAATAAGCAAGCGCAAGTGCATAATCGTCGTCTCGCGTGGTGTTCGATTTCGAGTTGTATAATTCCAGGTACGGAAGTGCCTCATCGTATTTCTCCAAATGGAAATAACTGTCCCCGATAATGTGGCTGATCTCCACTTGTTCGGCAGGTTTCAAACTGTCAACCTTACTTGGGGCAAAGTCAACGACTTCCTGATACTTGTGCTGGATGTAGTAGATCTGTGTAATGTAATACGGAACTACGCGATTGAAACGATTGTCGGTCAATAGTTTTTCAAACCCTTCCAAAGCTGTTTGGTACGAGCTGTCCAGATAACAAATATGAGAGTAATAGTAGAGGCTTGGTGCTCCGTACTGACTGCTTGAATCCTTTACTTCATAAAAAGCCAATTTGGATTCCGGGTATTGCTTTTCATCAAAGTAAGCATAACCCAATTTGAAGTAGTATTCTTCCTGGTTTTCTTTATCAACGGTCGATCTGCTTAGTTGTTTGAAGTATTCAATGGACTTTTTGTAATCCTTTTTTTGGTAGTAATACCGGCCGATCTGGAATAGAATATTGCTTCGATAAATGCTTTCCGGGTATTCCCTGTTGAATGTTTCAAGCAAATCAATAGCATCGTTATTGAAGAGCTCCAATGCGGAAAGACCTTCATAATACAAGGCTTTGATGTAGTATGAATCGTTTTTGGAACCCTTATAATCTGTAATAAATAAGCGAAATTCTTTGCGTGCTGCACTGTATTGTTCTTTCTCAAACAAATCTTCTGCTTTGTAGAATCCACTCAGCGGAGAATGGTACTTCTCACTTGCCTGGGACCATGCCGAAGAGCTTGCAACAAGTAGAAAAAGGATAAAAATAAAACGCATTACAACTATTTTAAGATAGTAAAATTAAGTAGTACCCGAGGGAGAAAGGGCACGCGCGTTCAAAAGTTTTAAACGTATAACTGTTAAGAGATAATCTTGTTACACCTGATTTTTACGAATTGGAATTGTGAAATTTACATTGATATATTGTTCCATAAAATGTTCAAATGTTTCAGCCAAGGCTGATTCAAATGTTTGGCTTTTAGCATAAATGATATAATTCAATAAATTCAGAAAGGTGGAGAAAGTTATTCGCATTCAAAACGGAAGGATTGATCAGCTTGGTCAAACAGTCCTTGATAACATCAATTTCGAGGTGGAATCGGATGAATTGGTTTTTTTGATCGGGAAAACGGGTTCCGGGAAGAGTAGCTTGTTGAAAGTGCTCTATGGAGAATTGGAACTGAGCGACGGCTCCGGTTCTATGGTGGAATATGATCTGAAAAGACTTTCCAAGAGACAAATTCCAAATCTGCGCAGAAAATTGTGTGTGGTTTTCCAGGATTTCCAATAGATTTCGGATCGTTCGATTAACTACAACCTGCGTTTAGTGATGAAGGCAACAGGATGGAAAGACAAACGCGAAATGGACCAGCGGATCCGTACTGTTTTATCAATGGTGGGGCTGGAAGGGAAGGAGCATATTCAGCCACACAGACTTTCCGGAGGTGAGCAGCAACGTGTTGCTATTGCCCGCGCTTTGATCAATCACCCGAAAGTAATTATTGCAGATGAACCTACCGGAAACCTGGATCCGGAAACCTCTACGGAAATTATGCATCTGATCGTTGCTGTTGCAAAAGAAGAAAAGGCGGCCGTAATTATGGCCACCCACGACATGTCGCTGATCGAGAAATTTCCGGGAAAAGTGTATAAAGTGGAAAACCGGGAACTGAAGGCATTGGATACCATGCACCGTTTCGATCCGTTCCAGCCTTTGTTTGATTAATACTAAAGCCGGCAGAACAGCGCTATTTTTTCTCCAATTTCAATAAGGAGTTTTCTCCGTTTTCAAATCCAACCTTCAGAAAGTAAAAACCGGTTGTTAATGATGTATTAGGCAACAGGAGTTTATTCCCCATTTCCATCTGTAGGTAGCTCTCGGAATAAACCAATCTGCCAAAGGCATCTGTTAATTCAAGTTGAATTTGTTGGTTTTCCCAATTTCCTGAAATCTCCCAATGTGTTGAGGCCGGGTTTGGGAATGCGACCAATTGCAATTCATCGAAAACATCGTTTACAGATGCTGTTGAATCAATGACCAAAAAGGATCCCATCATCCCGTCATCTTCATGATGAAGCAAATGACAATGATACATATATGGAACCATTTCATCTGAAAACGTGGTGAATTTAGTAATGAATTTTACACTGTCTCCGGGCATTACCAGTACAACATCTTTCCAGCCTTGTTCCGTGATTGGCGGGGTAGTCCCGTTTTTCTCAATGATATTGAACTGAATGTCGTGAATATGGAACGGATGCGCAATCAGGGTATTGTTCTTCAGTGTCCAGATCTCTGTTGAATTTAATGGAACGGTGATATTTACGGAATCCATATGAAAAGTCGTGTTGTTGATCCCGAAAGGACCTTCTGCACGATTCGGAACATCACCTGGCACCAGTGTAATGGTATCAAACACAAGCGTTCGGTTAACCGTTGCGTCAGCTTCATTGAATGGTACATACGGAACCAATGTGGCAGGAATGGTGGTAACAGGACTTGCTGTTTGAGCACCAACCGCGAATTCAACCAGGTTGAAATCGGCTCCGTTCAGGAAATTGTCCATGTACATATCCATGGTGTCTGCGCCGGAACCAACGGAAGGTGAACCGAAAATTCCATCCGGCATTTCAGAACCGTAACTCATTAAGTTGACCGTTTGTCCGTTCATTCCGGATAAATCAACCAGGATCTCAGATCGTTCACCCGGTGCAATAAGTAAACGCGTAAGTGCATTTGGAGTTGCAACCAAACCACCGTCAGTGGCAATCTGATAAAAGGTCATATTATTCGAAAAACCGAAATAAAATGAGCGCATACTGCTTCCGTTCAATAAGCGAAGTCGAACTACCTGGGCAGGCAAATCTGTACTTGCATGAAGTGTCCCATTCACGAAAACAGCCGTATCCATGTGATCAGCAATGGCGATTTGGTTCAAAACATCAAATGCCTTGGTTTGAACAATCAATGGAATGTCATCGACTCCGTAAGTCTGAGGCAGGCCTAAAGCAAGTTCTGCCGGATCATGAATGATGAACAAACCTGACAACCCTTTTCCAACATGCAATTCTGTTTTTCCTTCACCATGCGGGTGATACCAAAATGTCCCTGCATTATTCAGGATTTCGAATGCCGGGCTCCAGGTGGAACCTGCAGCGATTGACTGATGAGGTCCACCGTCATTTTCCGGCGCAACATGTAAACCGTGCCAGTGCATGGTTGTCGCAACGTTCAAATTATTCAGGACGTTCAAAGTCACAAAATCGCCTTTGTTTACCACAATTGTAGGTGAAAGGAATGAACCGTTGATACCGTATGTCGGGGTTGGATTTCCAGGATAGAGTGGTGTTGTTCCGGATTGAACAGTTAGATTAAAGGTAGTTCCTGTCAATACAGGTGGAATATAAAGCGGATTTTGAGCAAACAAATTCCCTGTAACACAAAGCAGGATGAATACATAAAAATGTTTGCGTACAACTAGTTTATTGGGTACCATATTTTTTGACGAATAACTGTGTTTGTCCCACTAAGGACAATATAATAAAACGAAGGAGAAAGATTCGGGATTTCCGTAGGTGCTGTTTTAGAAACACCTGATGAAAAGACTTCTTTCCCGTTTAAATCGAATAAAGTTAGGTTGGAGAACCGCATTCCCTGATCAGTAAGTTGAAAACGGTTTCCGGTTAAGGTGTAAGCCGGTACCGGAGAACCTGCTTCATTAAGTGTTGCTGTCGAAGTTGCATGAATAATCCAGGTAAGTGTATCTACCTGGGCGGGTGAATGAATTTCGTAAATGGTGTACCGGATTATTCCCGTTCCCGGATTGTTGTTAGGGTAACAATGAATCAGCATCAATCCGTCGTCTCCCGGAAGGACCGGCAATGTTGTTGAGCTATCCAATAACGCAGGATAACAAGTGGCATTGTCACAAATTTGAGCAGTCCAGTCATTCGGCATGTTTACAGCAAATTTTTTCCAGACAAACTGTAAAGTATCGGTGTTCGGGTGAACCTGGGTAATGTTCATCGTCACCGGGCTATTGACAGTAGTAGTTGCGATCAGGGTATCATTGGGTGCGTGCCAATAAGATTGGGTAAACGCAACGGGGGTGGCTGCACAAAAAAGTACAACCACCCGAACCAATTGCCAATAGATTTTATGTGAAAAATTAGCGGGTAACATGAATCTTTTCAGTAATCAGCTTACCGTCCATTTGAAGACTCAATAAGTATGAACCTACAGGAAGTTTAGATACATCGATTTGTTTCTGAAACGATCCCTTAGCGAGTTTTTCATGTTCAAAAGTCATAACCGTTTTCCCGGAAAGATCTGTCAATTGCATGCTCATTTCAGCACCTTGTAAAGCTTCAAAATTCACAGTTATGATGTCTGATGCCGGATTTGGGTATGCAGTTAATTTTTGAATGGAGTTTTGCTCCAACCCTGCTGTCATATTGGTCAGGATCAGATCACGCATCGTAGTTGTATCCGATGTGGTAAAATTCTGAGTTGTAAATAACACATCGTGATTATCTCCACCAAGTAAAACAACAGTCGGCATACCGAATCCACCGTAATATGCAACCTGAACTGCTCCGCTATCCATTGGTGCGAAAAGCCCAAGATTGTTATTCATTACCCAACCTGAGGAGTATGCACAGGTTGTACTGTTCTGATAAGGGAA
>CBFGPJ010000007.1:0-19213 GCA_965650615.1 uncultured Fluviicola sp.
ATTTTCGTTGGTATGAAGCAACAATTTTTTTTCATCATAGGAATTGCTTTCCTGGTTTGTTCGTTCAAAAGTGATGGACTTATTGAAAACGTTTATCCCGAATTATTAGGAGACTATGATTTTTATAAATCGGTTGCAGACAGATCTACTTCTTATGCAAAAGACGGGAAAGATCTGTTCACGGTTAAAATCAACAAGAAAGATCAGATCCTGTTTTATAAGAACAAGAAGAAAGAGCGTAAGATGACTTTTGTAGAGACAAAAATGCCTTTCCTGGATGATGAGAATCATGTGCTTTTTGGAAGCAAGAATAATTATGAGCCACTTTTTTATCGTGGGGATACCATTATAATCCAGAGTTATCCAATAGAATATCAGGATAATTACTTTATAAAAAGGAAGTGAGATTACAATAGTTCGTAGCAATATATCGATATTCCTATTTAGCTATATTGCTAATTACCTAATTACCGACTTAGCTAATTTCCAAAGCTCCTGAGATGAAATTCAAAAATCAGATCTTTTGTACTTTCATTACCGGTTTTTTACTGTAAACGAGGTACTTTCCATTTTTGTAATATGCCTGCAATTGCTCCTTCTCTCCGGAAATGACTACTTTTCCATCCTGACCGACAAATTCCTTCGGAACCTGGAATACATTCTTATCCAACATGACAATGAAGTATTTGGGACAGTTTTTAGGATTCAGTGCTTGATTAAGCAGTAGGGAATAATTGATTTTTGTAGTGGACCGCTTAATGATCTTAACACTATCAACAGGTAGTCTGACCACAAAATTGGATCCGATTTGTCTGGTGATGGATTTGGATAAAGGAAAAGCTGATTCGGCTATCACTTTGATTTTTTTAGGATGATACGAGATCAATGGCTTGTTCTTTGTGACATAGTCATCGGTGTGAGCATATACCTTTGTGATAAAGCCATCTTCCTGACTCAATTGGAAATAGTTTTGGAGTGCTAATTCCTTTTTTCGGATCAGATCATATTTCTCTTTGATCATTGCTTCTTCAATGAATCCGGCCTCTTCTTTGTATTCCAGTGATGGAAATGTAGGAATCATTTTATCGGGGGTCAGTTTGGAAGCAAAATCACGCCATTTCTTTTCGATAGGTTGCAGTGTTTTCGGAAGATTGTCGAGTTGATCCGTTAAATCTTGCTTTAAGGCTTCTTTTTCGCCGCTTAATCCGACAAAGGCATCGTAATTATCGAATTGTACGAGCAGGCTGTTTTTCTTGAATTCAGGAGTTTCAACTAGTCGTTCCAGTTTCCCGGTTCGTTGCGCCCGGATGATTTTTTTAGGAATGGTAAAGTTTAGGAATACAGTATCACGTTGCTGTTTTCCGGAAAGGGTAAGGGTTTGATCTGAAGCGTTAGAGGAATTACCATCATTTTCACTGGAACATGAAAATTGAACAGATAAGATGGATAAAAAGACAACGAATCGGAATACTTTCATACTGCGCTTTTCATAAATGTACAACCAAAAAAGGAAAACGTTGCGAGAAATGTGAAAACTTGGACAAATAATGTTAATAACTTAGTTAACATTTAAATAACATGATTTAAAAATAACACAGAGTTCCCACCTAAATTTGTAAGTAACGAATAATGCAGGCCTATGCTAGGGACACTATTAAAAAAAAGATTGTCAGACACACAGTTAGCGAATGTTTTCCTGAATGGGATCTTCGAGATTGTCGACAATGGTTTCGTTGAGGTTGTGGATCTAATCAATGAAGACTTAGCTTTTGTTTCTTCTCCTTCTATTCCTGTAGAACGCAACGGACAATTCACTATGATTGTGGTGGTTGCGAACATTTCTTCTTTGGAAACAACCTTTGAAACGGTTCAGGCAAATAGAATTGAGAAGATCATTTTTGAACAAATGGGTTCATTGATGGGGGTATCTGCTGTTGATGCAGAGGCAAAAGTGAGAGAATACCAGAAATTTATGCAGCGAATTAACCATCCCTCAAAGAATATGGTTTACGCGATGTCTAAAGCTGTATTCCAAAAATACGACCTGAATGATTTCCAGGATGAGTATTTTAAACGCCTGCAATCCCCTAACCCGCTGTTCCTGAAGCGAATGGATCAGGTAATGATCAATTTCCTCTGGGATTGGGACTCCTTCTTCAAAAAATACAAGATTGATGAATAATTGAAAACCCCGACATTTATCGTCGGGGTTTTTTGTTTCTTATTAGTAAATTGCAGTAAACTCAAACTGCATAAAACGAAAACGATGAATAAATTTCAAATCAGGACCCTGGAACAATACCATGAGAATTATGCGCAAAGCGTTGCTGACCCGGAAACATTTTGGTCAACTATTGCAAATGAATTCCAATGGATTAAGAAATGGGATCAGGTGTTGGAATGGGATTTTACTGAACCCAAAATTGAATGGTTTAAAGGTGCAAAGCTCAACATCACGCAAAATATGCTGGATCGAAATGCTGTAGAGCGTGGAGCTAAACAAGCCTTGATTTGGGAGCCGAATAATCCGCAGGATAAATCCGTTACCTATACTTACTCGGAGTTACTTGAAGCAGTTTGTGTTTTTGCTAATGGTTTGAAAGCCCAGGGAATAAAAAAGGGCGATCGGGTGTGTATTTATATGCCGATGATTCCCGAACTGGCGATCGCAGTGATGGCTTGTGCACGTATCGGAGCGATACATTCTGTGGTTTTTGCCGGATTTTCTGCTAATGCACTTGCAGATCGGATTGAAGATGCACAAGCGAAATTGGTGATAACAGCAGACGGACTGAATCGAGGAGCGAAGCAAATTCCGTTAAAACGGGTGGTTGATGAAGCATTGGAACATGTGAATTGTGTTGAAAGAGTCATTGTATTTGACTGTTTGGGTTGGAAACCAACCATGGAAACCGGGAGAGATATCTGGTGGAAAGATGCAGTGGCAGGACAGGATAAAACATGCGAGCCGGAAGTAATGGATGCCGAAGATCCCTTGTTTATTCTTTATACTTCCGGTTCTACCGGGAAACCGAAAGGTGTTGTTCACACGTGTGGCGGTTACATGGTCTATACGGCTTATTCCTTCCAGAATGTATACCAATACGAAGAGAAAGATGTGTTTTGGTGTACGGCTGATGTTGGCTGGATTACCGGTCACTCATACATAGTTTACGGACCTTTACTTTGCGGTGCAACAACCGTGATGTTTGAAGGAATTCCAACTTATCCCGATGCCGGTCGTTTTTGGCAGGTGATTGATAAGTACGGAGTAAATCAGTTTCTGACCGCACCAACTGCTATCCGTTCTTTGATGGCTTTTGGAGAAGATCATGTGCTTTCCTATAGTTTGGATTCATTGAAAATTATTGGAACTGTAGGTGAACCGATCAATGAAGAAGCCTGGAATTGGTATCATTTGCACGTTGGGAAAGGACGTTGTCCGGTAGTGGATAACTGGTGGCAAACCGAAACTGGGGGAATTATGATTTCCGGAATTGGAGATATTTCACCGTTAAAACCTACATTCGCCGGGTATCCTTTGCCGGGAATTCAACCGGTTTTATTGAACCAGGAAGGAATAGAGATTGAAGGAGCCAATGAAGAAGGTTATTTGTGTATCAAATTTCCGTGGCCTTCTATTTTGAGAACAACCTACGGAGATCACGAACGTTGCCGGGTGAATTACTTCTCACATTACGATGGCTATTATTTTACCGGAGATGGGGCAAAGCGCGATGAGAATGGGATGTACCGTATTATCGGTAGAGTGGATGACGTGATCAATGTATCGGGGCACCGCTTCGGGACTGCTGAAATTGAGAACGCGATCAATATGAACAAATTGGTTATTGAATCGGCGGTGGTCGGTTATCCGCATCCTTTGAAAGGTCAGTCGATTTATGCTTTTGTAGTTTGTGAGCAGGAAGTTCCGGAAGAAAACCAGGACCAGGCAAGGGGAGAGATCGTGGAGTCCGTGGTGGCAGAAATCGGTAAGATTGCCATTCCGGAGAAAATTCAATTCGTTTCAGGTTTGCCGAAGACACGTTCAGGGAAGATCATGCGACGCATCTTACGAAAAATCGCAGAAGGAGACATGAAGAACTTAGGAGATACTTCTACCTTGCTCGATCCGTTTGTAGTGGATGAGATTGTGGAGAAAGCGTTATAATTACGAATTACGAATTACGAATTACGAATTACGAATTACGAATTTCATTTCAATAGTTATAGAGGGGGAATGATCCTGGGGAGTCTGCCCTCATGACATAAATTATCGAATTAAAATAAGGGCAAATGCTGCAAGACTGATGAGCAAACACAAGGGGGAGTAATACTTCGTATCGTTCCTGCCGAATTTGGTGTTTTTGTATTTCTTGAAAAAGCCCACGTAACGGAATTCACCGATTGCCCGGATCCCGAATATTCCCGCAATGATCCACAAACCGGATTTATCCAGCCAATGAGGAAGTTCAAAAGGAATTGTGCCCGTAATAATGAGTGGCAATAATCCAAAAGCAAGCAATCCGAAAGCAACTATGAGTGTGGCAATAATTCCCGGATTCAGGGCTTTTTGATCAGTTTTATCATGTTTTGTCGGAAGAACAGCTCCATAACCCCATTTTCCACCTAAAGCCCAGTAAAAATGAAGGGAAGAAAGGAATAAAAAAATGAGAAAAAGTAAAATGGCAAGAATCAGGCTCATAATGAATATTTTAAGAAAGCATTGTAATGAAAACAGTAGGGGAAATAATTATTTGCCCCTACTTAATTTTATCCTCGTCTTCTCTCAAGTAAGATCATCATCATCAACGAAAGCACGATGCATTCGTCTTCACCGGCATTATGTGTCGGTCCGATTTTTTCAAGTGAGAAGCTTCTTCCGAACATCGAAGGATTTTTCTTTAAGCGCATCACCTTTGATCCGTCAGGTCTTCCTACAATGTATTTCGGATTGAAGACATATCCTGTAAACATTCCCAAAATCGGAATCTCACTGAATAAGCTGTCGAATACTTTTGTCCAGGCATTTTCTTCCATAATATGGAAAGCCAGATGCTCGTGCTGATCGTATACATCATAACGGGCCTTCCAGATAGAAGCCCAACCTTTACGTGCCACACGCCCTTTTTCAATTCCTTTTTTGTCCGTAAAAACATAAGTTGCTGAAAAATCGATCCACTTATTTGCCTTGATTGTGAATTCCAGGTCTGTTTTATTGGTATCCGTAAAAACCTGTATTTCTTCAATGAACTTGAACATTTTTTGGCGTACATAAGCCAAAGTTACCGAATTGGCATCCGCGATCACGAAGTCATTAGCCAAAGTTCCAATCTTGAAAGTAAATTTCAATGGATAATTCAGATTGCTGAGATCAACATTCTTCTGAGAGAAAAAGTTCATATTATCTAATACTTCCATAATCTATTTTAGTTTGGATTTATAATTTCTTTCATATGTTTCGATCCATGCTTCAGGTGTTACTTTTGAAACCAATTGACCAATCAGCTCAAAGGGGATTTGATCGGGCTTTTTGAAGCGGACACAGCTTTTTCCCATATCTAGTTTCGTTGGACTTACTTTAGCATATTCTGTCTGAAACCACTTCAATAGTTCGGGATCGGCATAGATTCCCATGTGATAGAATGCGATAAAATTTTTCTGTGAGGCAAAACTCATAAAAGGCAGAGGCAATTTCGGGTCGCAATGATACCCGGCCGGATACAAGGAATGCGGAACGGCATAGCCAATCATTCCATATCCGATTCCTTCACTGAATCCTGCAGGAAGATTGTCCAGGATTGTTTTTCTCAATTTAATCATTGCTTCCCGTCGTTCTTCCGGACAGTTTGCGATCATTTCTTCCGGTGTTGTTCCTTCTGTTCTCATCTTTACCCCGAAGATACAAAAGAATTAAACACGTATTCCTATTACAAGCATATCATCCAGTTGCTCCCGTCCGGCTCTCCATGTTTCTGCAAAATTTTCCAGGTGTTTTTTCTGATGGGACATGGATAGAAGCTGCATTCCTGCCAAAAGATGCTTGAAGTTTTTAGTCTTGAATTTTTTTCCCCGCTCACCGCCATCCTGGTCGGCATAACCGTCTGAAGCCAGGTAAAAAGTGTCGCCTTTTTCCAGCAAGATTTTGTGGCAAATAAATTCCTGGGAATTGGATGTATATCCTCCAATTGGAACGCGCGTAGAACAGAACTCTTCCAAAACAGAACTCCCTTTTCTTACAAGCCAAAGGGGTCTGTTTGCCCCGGTAAATTCAATTTCGTTCTTAGCAGGGTCATACGAACAAAGTGCAATGTCCATTCCATCCTGCAACGAATCATCGTTTTCCTGTTTCAGGACTTCCTTAATGCGCCGGTTTAAGTTCTGAAGAATGGTTGTAAGCGGAACATCGGTAGAGGAAGAGGAAATATCATTTAGCATAAAGGCCCCGATAATACTGATTAATGCTCCGGGAACACCATGGCCGGTGCAGTCTGCCATTGCGAAAATTGTTTTGTTGCCCAGGTTTTTGAGCCAGTAGAAATCACCGCTCACAATGTCTTTTGGCTGGAAGAAAATGAATGACTGCGGAAAATGACTGATAAAATCCTGTTCGTTGGGCAGAAAGCACTGTTGGATCTTTTGAGCATAATTGATGCTGTCCATGATCTCATTGTTCTTTTCAGCAAGAATAGAGGTGCGGATTTTTACTTTCTGGTCAAGGACATCGTTGAGCCTTCGTAAATCTTCTTCCGCTTTTTTTAATTGAGAGATTTCAATCGATAAAATACAAATTCCTTCAGGTACTGGCTGAACACTCAATCTAAACCATGCCACACTGCCATCAGCGTATTCCATTTTGTTTTCGAACTGTTCAGGGGTACGGTTTTCCATGCATTTTCTCATGGAACGATGCAATTCGGAATCTTCCAAATGAGGATAAACCTCCAGGAAAGATTTCTGTAACAGGTTTTCCCGTGTCATCTTGCTATGACGGATTACCGTATCGTTCACATACAAATAACGCCAGTCATAGTCAATAATCTGAAACCCCTCCATCATATGGTTTAAAGTTTCCTGGTAGCGTTTTTCTATTCTCAGGGAGCGCTCGTATTCCGTAATGATTTTTTTAAGTTCCTCTTCCGAACGGCCCTCATACATGTTTTCAAACATAGCGATCGAATTTTAAACTTCTCCTAAAAGCATTGGCAGCTGATGCACAAATAGTGAGCATTGTGAATATGGTACATTGTGATAGTGAGCCCTGCATTTCTCTAAAAATTCAGTACTTAGTGAATTTAGTGAAATGACCTTCCAAAAACAAATGAAAGGGTCATAAATTGTCAAAATCCGCTGTTTTATTAGCGAATGATCAAAAAAAAGACCGGTTCTGATAAAAACCGGTCTTTTTCCTGAGATCTAAGTTGCTTTATTCAATAATGATCTTATGGGTCGACAGGGTTTTGCCTTCTTTCGCAAGAGTTAGCAGGTAAAATCCGTTTTTAAATTCGCGAACATCAATGGAAGCATAAGTCAGTCCTTTTTGAACTGTTTGACTATTTTCGAATACTTTTTGACCGTTCAGGGTAGAAAGTGTTAACTGATAAGTCGTTTCCGTTTTAGATGAAAGTACTACACTCAGATTGTTTTCCACTGGATTCGGGAACGTTTTTATCAATTCCAGGTCGTTCATGAATTGCTGTTCAATTGCCAGGGTGTTTGATGTATTTGTTGTTCCATTTTCCCGGACTAATCGTACCCGGTAGTAAGCCATACCATTAATCGGTTGAAGGTCTTCGAATTGATATGTCAATGCTTCAACACTTAATCCATGAGCTTTTATGGTTCCGATCTCAACATATTGATTGCCGTTTTCACTGCGTTCAATAATATATTTATCAACCTTGAATTCACTTGAACTGACCCAATTCAAGGTATTGAAACCGGATTCATTCTTACCTGTCAGGTTCACGGACTCCGCTCCAAGCGGGGAGCAGCTGACTACCGCAGTTCCTCCAAACGAGAGTGGAACAGTTGTTATTGCCGACGAGTAATTCGACAAACAGATTAAGTATTGTGTATTTGATCCGGGATTCAAAGGTGCTTCCCAATTTGACATGGAACTTGCTCCGGTAGGAAGAGTACTTGCCAGTCCGGTGAATTCTTCACAATCACCGTTATAGTTGCAGCGGACCGGTGCTTGCGTTCCGGCTTGAATAGCAGCGCAGGTAGTAGAAGGATTGTATGCCCACATGGACCAATCCAGGCAATTGAGCGTTCCTGAATTGGGTGTTCCCAATTCGAATGTTAGTGATCCTCCCGTTAATACGTTCACAATCATCCAGGTACTATTTAGCTCTTCAGATAACAAACATCCTGAATTAGTACCATTAACATTGATTGCTGGATTTGCAGCGCAAGTTCCTGCAAGGCAAATTTCATTGATTGCACCGTAGCCATTTGGATCGATTGCAAACGAGGCATTGGAGCAGACATTGGCTGCTACCGCACAATCTCCTGCAACTGTAGGTCCACCTACAGGACAGGTTAATGAGAACGTTATTCCGGATGCTGCGGTAGAAGTTGCGTCCATTACAAAATAATAGGTTGTACCGGAGGTAAGAGAAATAGACCCAACGGATCCGGGAGTTGTTGCTGTTCCTGCACAGTTCCATCCTGTTGCCGAACATCCTCCGGCTTGCCAACCGATTGCATAACCGCCTCCGGTAACGGAGGTCACATTAAATGAGTAACTTCCGGTTGAAGTTGCGGTGTAACTATAAATTTGTTCCAAACCAGGTGTTGAAGTTGAACACAGGGTTGAAATAAACGAGGATGCACCTGTTGTTGAAAGGTTAAAAGCCTGGCCACAACCCGAAATAGTAGAAGATGATGCACAAGGGCCTGTACCACATGAAGTACAGGTAATAGTTGTAGTTAAACACGTTGTACCTGTTCCACAGCCCGAACAATTGGCATTCAATGTCATGTAGTAAGTACCTGACGAAGGAGCGGTAAATGGAACGGATCCCATTCCGAAAGCAACCACAGTTCCTGTCGGAGACCCGCTGTGAACGGTAATGCATGCTGACGGAGAAGCTGTCAGCGTGTAATTACTTCCTGCGACCACACCGGTAATGGTATTATAATCACCTGACCAGTTACAGGAACTGATCGTGGTTGCTGTTGTTCCTGTTGGAGCCGCTACTGTGTTGAAAGCACTACCTCCGGAACACTGTGCCCGGCTGTTTTCCGTCCAAATAGTAAAGGATAAAAGGAGTAATAGTAAGTAGGAGTTTTTCATATACAGCAAATTAATCAATGATTAAATAGTTCAATTCGGTCAAAATTTGGGTTCGCCTCGTCTCCTCCATTGTTTGGAACTCTTCAAAGCGAATATGCAGACGATTGTTGTCAGAAGTTACCTGCAGATAAGCAGCCGGATAATCCCTTGCCCAATCCCAAACCTGCTCTTTGTAAGTTTGGAAATCCGAGTCTGAAAAAGCATAACTTGTCCAAACAGGGAAAGGTCTTTCCGGTAATTCATGGATCAGGGAATTCAGATCGTATCCCTGAAGTAAATTAGTTAATTCTGCACCGGATTTCAGGGTGATTTGAATACTTCCTCTGTATATAAACTGAACTTGTTCATTGTCTTGTCTTAAATGTTCGTACTCGGAAACATCGAAATGCTGAATATTTAATAGTTCTTTGATTGTAAGACCAGTTTCATAGCTGTTAAATGAGAAACTGGAAGAAAAGTAATTCCACAAAACCTGGAGTCTTACCGGATCAATTTGAGCAATTTTTTGAGTTCTCTCAGGCAAGTGGTATTTCTGGATCATCCGGTTGGAGGCAATGACAGAATAGTCGGTTTGGGCAAAAGTAGTATTAAATAAGCTTACAGATAAGCCGAGCAGTAGGTATAACATCTTCATAATCATACGATTTAAGACAAGTATACAAAATAACAGATAGTTAAAAGACTAACATTTTGCTCAAATGAACAAATGGAGTGTTCTATCGATCAAATATTAATTCTGGATGAATATTTCGTGAATTCTGGATGAATACGAGGTGGTTAAGTGTCTGGAAAATAATCTGTTGTAGTTTTTAGTTCGTCAAGTCCACATATACCACGGCTTTCGTCTCGAAAAATTCACCTGAAAAAATAGTTTGAAGAGAGTGAATAGTATAGAAATTTTTCACGGGAGCCATTTCTTCTCTCAGATCTCCACCTTTCAGGTATAGGATTCCATTTGGGAGGGGATTCTTATTTTCCTTAAAGATTTTTCCTTTCGTCCAGGGTAAAAAAGCCGGCATTGCAGTGACCGCCCTGCTCACAATAAAATCGAATTGTTCTTTGATTTCTTCAGCACGTGCATGGGTTGCACGTACGTTTTTTAGTCCTAAAGCCTGGGCTACTTCCTTCACGACTTTGATTTTCTTTCCGATAGAATCTACCAGGTGAAATTGCACTTCAGGAAATAAGATTGCCAGGGGAATTCCCGGGAAACCACCACCTGTCCCGATATCCAAAACAGACGATCCGGGTGTGAACTCCATGATTTTTGCAATGCCCAGCGAATGTAATACATGGCGTTCGTAGAATTCGTCGGTATCTTTTCTCGAAATTACATTGATCTGTGCATTCCAGAACAAATACAATTCTTCCAATCGTTCAAACTGAGAACGTTGTTCTGCTGTGAGATCGGGGAAGTATTTGAATACTGGATTCATATTGTTGAAATTATCAATTATGAATGATTTAATTATCAAGGAGGTTCAGCCTTTAGAATCCTCCTTGATAATTTATAATTGATAATTATTTTTTATACTTCAATCAGTTTTCCTAAAGCATTGTCAAAAATCTCTTTTGCTTCAGAGATAAATCCGAAATGCTCGTCGTCAACCATCATTTTTCCTTTTGTAACATGACCAAGAAGTGTGTAATTCACACCGCTTCCCATCATGAATTCGATGAACTCTTCTTCCGTGTCCTCGGAAACGGTTACAACCACACGGCTTTGAGCTTCACCAAATAAGAATGCATCTTCACGAACCTCCGAGTCGGTAACGATATCGAAACCAAGTCCGCGAGGCATGGACATTTCAACCAGTGAAACGAACAATCCGCCATCCGCACAGTCGTGAGCAGCATTGATCAATTCCTGGCTGATTAATCCTTTTACAGCTTCCTGTAATACATATTCTTTTTCCAGATCAAAATGCGGAGCCGGAGAAGCATCAATTTTGTGGTATTTCGCCAAATATTCGGAAGAAGAAATATCGTTTACACAATCTCCCAAAATGAAGATCAAATCTCCTTTTTGTTTGAAATCCAAAGACATGATTTTCGATTTATCCGGAACCACGCCGATCATTCCGATTGTTGGGGTAGGGAAAACCGGAATCTCTTTTCCGCCGATATTACTTTGGTTGTAGAAAGAAACGTTTCCTCCTGTAACCGGTGTTTCAAATTTCAAACATGCTTTTGACATTCCTTTGATCGCACCCACAAATTGCCAGTAAGATTCCGGGTTGTACGGGTTACCGAAGTTCAGACAGTTTGTGATCGCGCTTGGAATACCTCCTGAAACTACAATGTTACGTGCGGCTTCAGAAACAGCAATCGCAGTACCAACTTCCGGATCAGCATTTACATAACGTGAATTACAGTCAACGGTCATTGCCAATGCCTTTTCAGTTCCTTTCAGATTTACAATTCCTGCATCTGTAGGACGATTGGTAGTCATTGTTTTCGTTCCTACCATAGAGTCGTACTGTTCGTAAACCCAGCGCTTGGAAGCAATATTCGGTTGACTCAACAGGAAGAACCCGATTTCTTTCAGATTATCCGGTTGTTCTACCGAGTCGATCGTGAATTTTTGGTATTCCTGGTAATAAGCCGGCTCGGAATACTCGCGCTGGTATTGCGGTGCACCGCCTCCAAGAACCAAGGATTCTGCAGGAACATCACCAACCAATTCACCATGCATGTAGTAGCGAACACGACCGTCACCTGTTACTGTTCCGATCTCTTCAGCATGAAGGTCCCATTTGTCGAAAATGCGTTTTACGACATCTTCTTTTCCTTTTTGAATGACCACTAACATACGTTCCTGGGATTCAGAAAGCAAAATTTCATAAGGAAGCATATTTTCCTGACGTGTAGGAACGCGATCCAAATGGATTTCCATTCCGACACCACCACCGGCACTCATTTCACAGGTAGAACAGGTAATTCCTGCTGCACCCATATCCTGCATACCAACAATTGCATCTGTATTTGCCAATTCCATGGTAGCTTCCAACAGCAATTTTTCCATGAATGGGTCACCTACCTGAACGGATGGTAAATCCTGAGCGGATTCCTCTGTAATATCTTTTGAAGCAAATGCCGCTCCTGCAATTCCGTCTTTACCTGTTGAAGAACCAACAATATACACCGGGTTTCCAGGACCTTTGGCTTTCGCTGAAATAACTTTTTTCGTGTCAATGATACCTGCCGAGAAAGCATTTACCAATGGGTTTTGGTTGTACGATTTGTCAAAGAACACTTCACCTCCCACAATTGGAATTCCGAAAGCATTTCCGTAATCACCGATTCCTTTAACAACTCCTTTCACCAACCATTTTGTGCGTGCTTCTTCGATGTCTCCGAAACGCAGGGAATTTAATTGTGCAACCGGGCGAGCTCCCATCGTGAATATATCGCGGTTGATACCTCCAACTCCCGTTGCAGCCCCCTGGTAAGGTTCCAAAGCAGAAGGGTGGTTGTGAGACTCAATTTTGAACACGCAACCGATTCCATCTCCCAGATCTACCAATCCGGCGTTTTCTTCACCGGCTTTTACCAACATGTGTGGACCATCTTTTGGTAATTGTTTTAACCAGTAGATGGAGTTCTTGTAAGAACAGTGCTCAGACCACATAACAGAATAAACGGCTGTCTCAGTAAAGTTTGGCGTGCGACCCAGGATTCCTTTGATCATTTCAAATTCATCAGCTCGCAAACCTAATTCAACCGCTTGCTCTACTGTAGCTTCTTGCTTGATGGAAGTACTCATTTTGTTATAACTTTGATGCAAAAGTAATCATTCCTGTCCAATTCCGAATGCCTAATTCCGAATTCCGAATTCAAAATTTACACGAGAAATGAACATACTTTACAAGTAAATGCTTGAATTGATTTTGACCTGATCAGTAATTCGTAACTCGTAATTCGGAATTCGTAATTATCTTAGAGGTCTAATGGTATTTACACTACTTCTGGTTGGTTTAACGTGGTTTGTTTGGAAGTTCAAAACAGATGGCTTGTCGCGGACTAATTTACTGATCGGCTGGGGAATCAAGGTGCTTTTCGGTGTGTTGTTCATGATCATTCACACCAAAATCTATGGCATAGGCGAAATTACTGTTGATTGGGAAGAATATATGGATGACAGCGTGACGCTCAATGGAGTGGCATATCAGTCTTTTGGAGATTACCTGCGATTTTTATTCGGTACAAATTCAGAAGCAGCTGTTCAGCAGTACTTATCACATACCAATCATTGGTCGGCGGGCGATCTGGACCTGATGAATGATTCGCGTAATGTTTTACGCGTAAACAGCCTGATTGTATTTCTCTCCAAAGGAAATGTATACGTTCATATTTTGTTCTTCTCTTTCTTGTCTTTTATCGGATTACGAGAAATTTTCCAGGCATTTAAAGACCGGGTTTTCTATGATAAACGGGTATTCTGGTTCGCGTTGTTTCTGTTTCCGACCTTAAGTTTTTGGACGAGTTCTGTTTTGAAAGAGCCTCTGATGATTTTAGGTTTTGCTTTTCTTTTGAATGCTTTATTCGGAAACTTGGCGGTGAAATCCCGTTTGTGGCGTTTTGCTTTAGGATTCATACTCATGTTGGGCTTTAAGCCATATGTTTTAGGTTGTCTGTTATTGAGTGTCCCTGTTTTTTTACTGGGGAAATGGGTGTTTAGAAAACGGGTCCTGTTCGCACCAATCACCGTTCTGGCAATTACGACGTTGATTTTCCTGGTGTTTTCAGGCTTCAGAAAAAATGTGACTCACCGGCTTACACGGATGCAATTTGATTTTATCAACGTAGGGCGCGGAGGTATGCATGCTTATGCGGATTCCTGCTTTTATTATTTCCGGAGTGATCAATACAGTGATCTGGAATTTATAAGTGACAGGACCGTTCAGGCAAAAAATGACCTGGTTGCGAAAAAAGTGACTTTCGGGATGAGTTACCCGTTCCGGGATATCCACCTGAAATCCGGAGAAGGTCCCTGGAACGTAGTATTTATGGGAGAAGCCTGTGGAAGTTATATTGAGCTGACTCCAATCGGGAATAATTCCGGACAATTGCTCAAGAACATACCGGAAGCGATTTCGAACGCTGCTTTCAGACCAACTTTTTGGGATCCCGGAGGTAAACTGAAGATTCTTAGTTTTTTGGAAACGATCGGTTTATTTGTTCTTCTTGCTTTTGGACTTTGGTACAACCGGAAATACAGAAGTGCGGAAGAAAAGAATATCCTTGTTTTTTTAATTACTTTTTCACTGATTTTATTGGTGTTGATCGGTTGGACAACACCGGTTTTGGGTGCGATTGTCAGGTATCGGATGCCTGCATATCTGGCCCTGTTTTTAATAGCTTTTATTGGTTCAAGGCCATTCAAATTTAAACGATGAAGAAGTATGTTTTTATCACCGGTGCAACTGCCGGTTTTGGAGAAGCGACAGCACGCATATTTGCTGATAATGGGTGGGATTTGGTATTGACCGGGCGCAGAATGGAACGTTTGGAATCCCTGAAGCAGGAGCTTCAAGCGAAAGGAAGTGATCTTGTATTGCTGAATTTTGATGTGCGAAATGAAGCAGAAGTGAACCGGGCTGTTGACTCATTGTCCGAAGAAGTGAAAAATAACCTCGTGATCTTGGTCAATAATGCCGGTTTGGCTGTTGGTCGCGGACCGATAGATTCCGGTGAAACAGACGATTGGGACCGCATGATCGATACGAATGTGAAAGGATTGTTGTATGTGACACGCGCAGTTTCTCCCATTTTAAAGAAGAATGGTGGAGGGCATATTGTAAACATTGCAAGTATTGCAGGAAAAGAGGTTTATGCCGGAGGAAATGTTTACTGTGCTACCAAACACGCGGTTGATGCGCTTTCACGGGCTATCAGGATTGACTTGGTACATGACAATATTAAAGTGACAAATATTGCACCCGGGGCTGCAGAGACAGAGTTTTCTTTGGTCCGATTCAAAGGCGATGAACAAACTGCCAAAAACGTATATGATGGTTTTGATCCCTTAATGGCGGAAGATATTGCAGATGCGGTTTATTATGTTTGTTCCAGGCCTAAGCATGTTTGCATCAATGATTTGGTTATCATGCCGAGTGCCCAGGCAAGTTCAACAATTTTTCATAAAACACATAGCTAATGCGTTACGTTCTTTTTTCTTTGGTACTAATGATTGGAGCTTCCTGTATGAAAGGCCAATCGGTTGATTTGGTTATTCATAATGCGAAAATCCATACCATGGACGATAAAAATTCGGTGGTACAGGCAATTGCAATCCGGGATGGCAAAGTGGTGGAAGTGGGGCCTGATCGCCAGATTATGAATAAGTACAGTGCAGATGAATTTATCGATGCAGAGGGAAAAGATATTTTTCCGGGATTTGCTGATGCACATGGACACATGATGAGCCTGGCACGTCAGAAATTATCAGCCAATTTAGTAGGAACAACGTCCATGGATGAATTGATCGTTCGGGTAGAAAAGTATGCACAGAAAAAGGAACGCTCGGTAATCGTTGGCGGAGGTTGGGACCAAAGCCTTTGGAATACGACAGATCTGCCTGACAATGAAAAACTGAATGAAAAATTTCCCGACAAACCGGTTGTTTTGTACCGGATCGATGGACATGCTGTTTTGGCAAATGCTGCGGCATTGAAGAAATTCGGTGTGAAGGAATCATCTCATATAGATGGCGGGGCGATTTTAAAAAAAGAGGATGGAACCCTAACGGGAATTTTACTGGATAATGCAATATCATTAATAAGTGATCAATTGCCGGATTTTTCCGACCACGAATTGGCTCAGACTTTAGTGGAGATCCAACAGGAATTATATGGATACGGAGTGACCGATGTGCATGAGGCGGGTTTGAGTCCGCACGATTTTAAGTTGATCCGCCGATTGGTGAAAGACGATAAATTGACGATCGGTATTTATGGGATGCTGTATCCGGAAAAAGAAAATGCAGATTTCGCGAAAGAGCACGGAATTCTAAAGGAGAAAAACCTGCTTGTTCGTTCGTTTAAAGTAATCGGTGATGGAGCCTTGGGGTCGAGAGGTGCACTTTTAAAACAACCTTATTCGGATGATTTGCACAATCACGGATTATTGACGACTTCCGTTTCGGATATGAAGCGTTATTCTTCTTTGGCAGAACTCACCGGTTACCAGTTGAATGTTCATGCGATCGGGGACTCGACCAATCGTCTGGTTTTGGAATTGATCCAGGCTTATTCGAAGAAAAATCCGGATCATCGCTGGAGATTGGAGCATGCACAGGTCATCGATCCGAAAGATTTTGACTTACTGGCAAATTCAGGAGTATTTCCATCTGTGCAGCCTACGCATGCGGTCAGTGATCAGCGTTGGGCGGAATCGCGTTTGGGAAAAGCACGTTTGAGAGGAGCTTATGCTTACAATACCTTGTTGCAAAAAGCGGGAATGCTGGCGATCGGAACAGATTTTCCGGTAGAAAGCACGAATCCGTTTCTGACCATTCATGCAGCGGTAAACCGTAAGAATGCAGAAGGAGATCCGATTAATGGATTCTTAATGGAAGAAGCACTCTCAGAAGAAGCGTGTTTGCGGGGTATGACCATTTGGGCGGCTTTTGCCAGTTTCCAGGAAGAAACAAAAGGAAGTTTAGAGAAAGGAAAGGATGCAACTTTAGTAATCCTGGAAAGTCCGTTCTCTTCCAAAGGAGTTTATAATCCGAACTATTCCAACAGAACATTTGTCAAAGGGAAATTGGTTTTTTCTATGGAATAAAAAAAGGGCCCGCCGGCAAACGAACCCTACAAACCAAAAAACCAAAAACGATCAAACACAAGTCATTATTTCTTTGTAACTTTCCAACTAGTCCATGAATTGCACTTGATCGAAGTTAGAAACTATATTCCCACAATGTAAAAGTATGAACTAGTTTCTTAACGACATGCTGTGAAAAAACAAACACTGGTTTTGGATGAATATTTTTGCGCTATTGCTTAATTTTTAATACATATATTGTGAGTGCTATTACAACTGATATGAATGAAGTAAGACGACTGTTTGACGTGCCTGCTTATCAATTGAATAACTTTCCCAATCCCTCCATGTTTGTTACCAAAACCGAGGGGGTATGGGTACCTATGACGACCGAAGAGTTTGTAGCACTTACAAATCAAATCTCTAAGGGACTTGTGGCACTTGGTGTTTCCGTTGGTGAGAGAGTGGCATTGGTTTCCCCGAACCGGGTAGAGTGGAATATCATGGATATTGCCATTCAGCAGGTTGGGGCAATTGTAGTTCCGGTATATCCGAATATTTCGGAAAACGATTATGTATACATTTTTAATGATGCCGGAATTCGCCATGCGTTTGTGGCAGGTGAAGAATTGGGGCATAAGATCCAGGGTGTGGGAGCTCAAATTCCGACTTTGGAGAAGATTTTTACTTTTGATCAGCTTGAAGGATTTACCAACTACACCGAATTGATCGCGATGGGTAAGGATATTCCCCAAAATAAGATCTCGGAATTGAAGGCGAATGTACGCAACGAAGATTTAGCGACGATTATTTATACTTCCGGAACAACCGGGAATCCAAAGGGAGTGATGTTGTCTCACAACAACTTGCTTTCCAATGTGCTTTCCTGTAAGTTCAGTATTCCGGCAGATGAAACGTCACGTGTTTTGACATTTTTACCGGTTTGTCATGTATATGAGCGCATGCTGCATTACTTATATATGTACTGTGGTTCCTCCATCTATTTTGCAGAATCCCTGGATACGATAGGTCCGAATTTAAAGGAAGTAAAACCACATGTGTTTACGGCTGTTCCAAGATTATTGGAAAAGGTTTTTGATAAAATTATGCTGACGGGAGAATCCTTGACTGGCTTCAAGCGTAAAATATTCTTCTGGGCTATTTCGGTAGAAGAGCAATACCATACAGGGAATTTGGGATTCTGGTATAAATTTAAATTGTTGATCGCGAGAAATCATGTATTTTCAAAATGGAAGGAAGCATTGGGTGGAGAAGTAAGGGCAGTAGCTTCAGGATCTGCTGCGTTGCAGCCACGTTTGGCACAAATTTTCCTCGCTGCCGGAATTCCGGTGTTGGAAGGATATGGATTAACGGAAACTTCTCCGGTAATTTCTGTGAACTGCCTGAAAAAAGGAATAAAAATAGGAACTGTCGGTCCGCTGATTGACGGGGTAAAAGTGAAAATTGCAGAAGACGGTGAAATTTTGGTAAAAGGACCGAATGTCATGATGGGTTATTACAATTTACCTGAAAAAACCGCTGAAGCAATTGATTCCCAAGGTTGGTTCCATACCGGAGATATCGGAACATTTGAAGATGGGATCTTCCTGAAAATTACCGACCGGAAGAAAGAGATCTTTAAAACGTCGGGAGGGAAATACATTATTCCGCAAGCGATGGAAAATACCTTTAAAGAATCGCGATTTATTGAACAGATCATGGTTCTGGGTGAAGGACAAAAATTCCCTTCGGCGTTGATTGTTCCCGCCTTTCCGTTTGTTAAAGAATGGGCAGGCCGCAAGAACCTGCAAATAGGAACAAGTAACGAAGAGATTGCTAAAAATCCGGATGTGATTGCACGTATTCAAAAAGAAATGGATCGGATCAACGAGGGATATGGAAGTTGGGAAAAGATCAAGAAATTTGCATTGTTGCCCCAGGAATTTGGAATCGCAACCGGAGAGTTGACCCCGACTTTGAAATTGAAACGTAAAGTCATTCTTGAAAAGTACAAAGAGATCGTGGATGGATTTTATAAAGATGATCATCATGAGTGATGCTTGTTATTAAAATTTCCCGCTGAGGAACGCAGATGTTCGCAGAAATAATATAGAATGTTGAAAGAGGAGGTGGATAGCCTCCTTT